>JASDTB010000008.1:0-33427 GCA_041441455.1 Bacteroidales bacterium | reverse complement strand
AGGCATGCAGTAGAGGCATGCAGTAGAGGCATGCAGTAGAGGCATGCAGTAGAGGACTGCAGAAGAGGACAGCAGTAGAGGACTGCAGAAGAGGACAGCAGAAGAGGACAATAAAAAGCCTGCCCTACATAGTAGAACAGGCAATTTTTAAATCTAAGGCTTAGGAAACTCAGAACGGTAAATCAGAATCACCATTGTCGGAGTAGATCTCCTCAGGTGGAACCATCTCCTGGTCTCTATTCTGCGAACCTTTTTCAATCTTCCAGGCCCTCAAGTCAGTATACCATTTCTGGTTATATTCACGAGACTCAACATTGAAAGAGATTTTAATAGTCTCTCCATCTCTGATGCTGCCCAATTCTGAAACTTTGTCAGCTCCCCAAACATGCATGCAAATTTTCTTAGGAAAAGTATCTTGTGTTTCGATTACAAATTCCTGTTTTTGCCATGGACCTTTAGTGCTGTTGCCAGTTACGGCAGGCATCTTTTTGATAAGGGTTCCTGTGATTTCCAGTGCCATGATTACTTCTTAACAGGAGCTACTTTAGCTGGCTCAGCTGCAACTGCTTTAGCAGGAGTGATTTTAAGAAGCTCAACATCGAAGATTAGAGTAGAGTTAGGACCGATAGTTGGACCAGCTTGTTGTGCACCATATGCAAGTTCTGCAGGGATGTACATTCTGATTTTACCACCTTCTCCAATCATTTGAACACCTTCTGTCCAACCTTTGATAACGCCATTAAGAGCAAATCTTGCTGGAGTTTTACCATAAGATGTGTCGAATTCAGTTCCATCGATAAGAGTACCTCTGTAGTTAACTTCAACAGTATCTTCTGCTTTAGGCTTCATTTCACTACCAGCATTAAGAATTTTGTACTGAAGACCACTTGCAGTAGTAACAACACTGTCTTTAGTCTTGTTGCCTTCTAAGAAAGCTTTACCTTTTTCAAGATTTTCAGTAGCAACAACCTCTTGTCTTTTGGTCATAAATCTTTGGATAACACCGCTAGCTGCAGTTTCCGCAATCTTAAGATCTTTTCCTTTAAGAACGTCTTGCATAGCTTTGTTGATCTCAGAATAGTTAAGTTCACCGAAGTTACCTTGTTTAACCATTGAACCTAAAGATACACCAATAGCGTAACTAACTGAATCGATCTCAGCTTTGGTAATTTTTGTAGAAGAAGCTGTCTCTGCTTTCTTTTCACCGCAAGAGGCAACGATTATCGCTGATAAGGCGATAATGGAAAGTACTTTAATTTTTTTCATCATTTATTTGTTAATTGGTTTCTTTTTTCTTGTTGTAATGTATAATGCTAATAATCCGAGAACTGCAGACACAAAAGAGGATATCAGAATCGCAGCTTTTCCAGTATCTACTATCTTAGGATCAGAAAACGCTAAGTTATCAATAAATATTGACATCGTAAAACCTATTCCCGCAATAATTCCTACAGAAGCAATCTGATTCCACTTAATCCCTTCTGGAAGCACCGCAAGTTTGAATTTACAAGCAAGCCAAGATAGTGTAAAAATGCCCAAAGGCTTTCCTAAAACCAGACCAAAAAAGACTCCCAAAGCAATAGGAGGCATTGATCCTTCAAAAGAGTGAGAGTTAATGATCACCCCAGCGTTGGCAAGTGCAAAGATAGGCATAATCAGATAGGTAACCCAAGGGTGAAAGCCATGTTCAAACTTGTGCATCAATGGATTAATTTTTTCCAACTTATTATGCAGACTATGAATTATTTCTTGTTGGACAGGATTGGCTAGAACCATAAGTTCACTTCTACTTGCTGCTCTAAATTTCTCTAAGAAAAATTTACTTCTAGCATAGAATCTCACCTCGTTAATAGGCGTACGATATGGTATGAAGGCTGCTAAAATTACACCAGATATTGTAGCATGAATTCCAGAGGCAAGTATTAAAAACCACAACACTACCCCTAAAATAAGATAAATAGCAGGTTTTTGAATGTTAATCCTATTAAGCGCTAAAAGAAGTGCAATAACTCCTCCACACATAAGTAAATATTGGAAATCAATAGCATGTGTAGGATAAAATAATGCAAGAACTATGATTGCTCCCAAGTCGTCTACAATAGCTAACGCTGTAAGGAATATTTTTAAAGTAAGAGGCACTTTCTTGCCAAGGATTGAGATAATTCCCAATGAGAAAGCAATATCGGTAGCCATAGGTATTCCCCAACCGTTTTGGCTAGGCTCACCATGATTGAAAAAGGCGTAGATAAGCGCAGGGAATAACATACCACCAACTGCCGCAAAAATCGGAAGCGTTGCCTGTTTGAGGGAAGATAACTCTCCAACAAGAACTTCACGCTTAATCTCTAAACCTACAACAAAAAAGAAGATAGCCATCAGACCGTCATTGATCCAATGTATAAGATCCATTTCGAATTTTTTATCGCCGAAACTAATTGCCAATTTCTCGTACCAAATATCATGCAGATAGCTGATCTCAGGAATGTTGGCAATCAAAAGTGCGATAACTGCGCATAGCAAAAGAACAACCCCGCCCGTAGCTTGGTTGTGTACAAACATGTTGAATATGTTCCTTAACTCTTTGCTTCTGTTGATTCTTTTTCTAGAAAAATTACTTATCATTTGATAGTTCCAATATGTTTTTTAGAGTTTAAACTTGTATAGATACACAATTTATACAACATTCTTGCTCCAACATTGGCATCCCATTCGCTGTCACCATCGCTGGAAACCTCGCATAAGTCGAATCCAATGATTCTTTTACCAGAATTGGCAAGCATCAGTAATAGATAATCTGCTTGTCTGAAAGACATTCCTCCAGGTACAGGAGTCCCAGTGCCAGGGCAGTAGTCAGGAGACAAACCATCGATATCAAAACTGATATAGACATTGTCGGGAAGACTAGAGATAATCTCTTCGCACTGTTTCTTCCACGTTTTACCCTCAAATTCGTTTTTATGAATTTCGTAATCAGTAAAACACCTAATACGAGGGTCATTATTAATGATATCAGCTTCGTCTTGACAAAAATCCCTTACAGAGATTTGTGTAAGCTGCGAAATCTGACCAATATTTTTTAGCGCATTATACATAATTGAGGCATGCGAAAATGTAAAGCCCTCATATGCATTTCTAAGGTCGGCATGAGCGTCTATATGCAGAATTCCAAAATCTTCATACTTTTCAGATAATGCAAGCATAGATCCATAAGGGGTAGAGTGATCGCCACCTACGATGCCTGGTGTTTTGCCAGACTCAATAATTGATTTGATAGAAGAGTACACTTTATGATTTAACTCCTCAGATGCAGAGTTAACCTCCGATAATAAATCGGATAGACTCTCTTGCTCTTTTCCTTTCTCTAGCTGTTCAATTATCTCCTCTGCCTTTTTTCTAAATTTTTTGTTGAGCTTTTTGATGCTCTCATCTACAGGGAGAGTGCCAATTTTAACCTCCCATGCATTAGGCACATTAAGGTCATAAAGATCTACCTGTACCGAAGCATCGATGATTGCCTCAGGACCCTTGTGAGTTCCCGCCCTGTAAGAGGTTGTAACATCCCACGGCACAGACACAAGCGTTATTTCGGATTCCTCCGTAGTATAAGGAAGGGCGAAATAGTTTCCGTTTGCCATTCCCAGTTCGTTTGGGTTGAATTTTGTCATACAATTCCTTCTCTAATTATGTCGTGAATATGAACCAGTCCAATATATTTACCTTTGTCAAGAACAACAACCGAAGTGATTTTGTTCTTTTCCATGATACCGAATGCTTTGACAGCAAGTTCTGATGCCTCAATCGTTTTAGGATTAAATGACATAATATCCTTAGCCTTAATGTCTTCTAGCTTGAATCCCTTTTCTAGCATTCGCCTCACATCTCCGTCGGTAATTATACCTAACATTTTATCATCGCTGTCTATTACAACTGTCGCGCCAAGTCTATGAGCGGAGATATTGATTATAGTATTTTGGATACTCTCTTCTGTTGTGACAAAGGGACGATTATTTAAGTCTATTAGATCTATTACTCTAGTATATAGCTTCTTACCTAATGATCCTCCTGGATGAACCCTAGCAAAATCTTGTTGAGAAAAACCTCTCATTTTTAGGAGGCAAACTGCAAGAGCGTCTCCCATAACAAGTTGAGTAGTTGTGCTAGAGGTTGGAGCTAAATTATTCGGACATGCCTCTTCGTCGACAGTAGCTTTAATTACAAAATCGGAGTGTTGAGCTAAAAAAGAATCGGCATTCGAAACCATAGCGATTAATTTATTTCCCATTTTTTTAATTAGAGGGACAAGAACTTTAATCTCCGAAGTGTTACCACTTTTTGAAAGACACATTACGATATCGTTCTTTTGAATAATCCCTAAATCACCATGAATTGCGTCTGCAGCATGCATAAATATCGAAGGAGTGCCTGTTGAATTAAGTGTGGCAACAATTTTGCTAGCGATAATTGCACTTTTACCTATGCCGGTTAGAATAAGTCTACCATTAGAGTTAAAGATTGTATCGACTACCATCATGAATTGTTCATCTACGAAGTTCTTAAGATTACTGACAGCAGCTGCCTCTTTGTCAATAACCTCAATTGCTAGTTCCTTAATTTTGCTTGCCGAATTATTCATAAAAATTTTGTGATGAGAAAACAATTAGATAACTTAGAGCCACAAAGGTAACTTTTTTATAAAAATTTTGACTATTTTCTTTTAATAATATATGAATACAACTTCTGGATATTTGCACGAAAAGCTTAAATTTTATTTTGGCTTCAACTCTTTTAAAGGGCAACAGGAGGAGGTTATTCAACATCTTATCGAAGGGAATGATGCGTTCGTTCTAATGCCTACAGGTGGTGGTAAGTCACTGTGCTATCAGTTACCTGCTCTTGTAATGGAAGGCACCGCTGTAATCGTCTCTCCACTTATTGCTCTTATGAAAAATCAAGTGGATGCAATCAGAGGGTTTGTAGAGGAGCATGATGGCGTAGCACATTTTCTAAACTCATCTCTAAATAAGGCTCAATTGACAGAGGTTAGAGAGCATCTTCTAGCTGGTAAGACAAAATTATTGTATGTAGCCCCAGAATCGCTCACTAAGGAGGATAATATCAATCTATTAAAGCAGATTAAGATCTCTTTTTATGCTGTAGATGAAGCTCACTGTATTTCTGAATGGGGACACGATTTTCGTCCAGAATATCGAAGAATCCACCCAATCACTCAGGAGATAGGAAGAGCACCAATTATCGCGTTGACAGCAACTGCAACTCCTAAAGTGCAAAGTGATATCCAGCGAAACCTCGGGATGTCGGATGCAAGGGTTTTCAAATCCTCATTCAACAGACCTAATCTATACTATGAACTAAGGTCTAAGGTCAATACTGATAAAGAGATTATCAAATTCATCAAGTCTAATCAGGGCAAATCGGGTATTATCTATTGCTTAAGCAGAAAAAAGGTAGAGGATGTAGCCGAATTACTCAATGTAAATGGGATCAAAGCATTACCATACCATGCAGGACTAGATGCCAACACAAGAGCAGCGAACCAAGATAAGTTTCTAATGGAGGAGGTAGATGTCATTTGTGCAACAATAGCGTTCGGTATGGGAATTGATAAACCCGATGTGAGGTTTGTTATTCACTACGATATCCCTAAAAGTTTGGAAGGATATTATCAGGAGACTGGTAGATCAGGTAGAGATGGTGGAGAGGGGCAATGTATTGCTTTCTACTCTTTTAAAGATATCCAGAAATTGGAGAAATTCATGCAGGGCAAACCTATCTCAGAACAAGAGATTGGGAAACAACTGCTAATGGAGACTGTTGCATTTGCAGAATCTAGCGTTTGTAGGCGTAAGGTGCTTCTGAATTACTTTGGAGAAGAGTACGAAACCCAAAATTGCGGATGCTGCGACAACTGTCTAAACCCTAAGAAGAAATTTGAGGGTAAGGATGACATGTTAACCGTAATCGAATTGATTATGGGAATGAAAGAGCAGTTTAAGGCTGAACATCTTGCGAACATTCTAGCTGGTATAAATAATTCGATCATAAAATCTTATAATCATCATAATCTCGAATTATTTGGATTTGGAAAAGGAAAAGGGGTAAAATATTGGGTGTCGATAATCCGTCAAGGACTTATTTTACATTTTTTAGATAAGGACATCGAAAAATATGGTTTAGTTTCTGTAACTCCCGAAGGAAAAGAGTTTTATGAAAAGCCATATAGTATAATGTTGGCAGAGGATAGAGAGTATGCCGAACCAGACGATGATGACGATATCATCACTCCGGGTAACAACAAGGCAGCCGGTGGTGGTGGCGATCCAGTTCTTCTATCTATGTTGAAAGACTTGAGACACTCTGTTGCAAAGAAGATGAACTTACCTCCGTTTGTGATTTTCCACGACCCTTCGCTAGAAGACATGTCTATTCAGTATCCAATTACTATAGATGAATTGAAAAATTGTCAAGGAGTAGGAGAGGGAAAGGCCAGAAAGTTTGGAAAAGACTTTATAGAGTTGATATCCAAATATGTTGCAGAGAACGAAATAGAGAGACCAATTGATATGGTCGTTAAATCTGTCGTTAATAAATCTGTAAACAAAGTATATATCATTACCAGCATAGACAGAAAACTACCTCTTGACGACATTGCCGAAGCAAAAGGGATGGAGATGGATGATATTCTGAATGAGATAGAGGCAATTGTTAATTCTGGAACTAAAATAAATATAGACTACTATATTCGTCAGACAGTAGATGACGATAAAGTTGACGATATCTACAGTTTCTTCAAAAACGAAGCCTCTTCCGATTCAGTTCAGGAGGCGGTTGAAGAACTGGGAAGAGGCTATACCGAAGAGGAGATAAGACTAGTTCGAATCAAATTTATGTCCGAACTAGGAAATTAATTATCCACAATGATAATATGTGTTTACGAGATCCATCATTTTTGATGGATTTTCTTTTATCTCTGCTCTAATGTTATTATCGTTATATGATTTCAATTTGGCAATTACTCCGTCGATTAGACCTTTGCTAAAGACTCCACTCTTTTCGTAGAGCTCTCTTTTTGCATCTAATTCAAGGGCTGATTCATAGCAAGAAGCAGGAAGTTGCTCAAGCGCATTAAGCTTATCTTCATGTTTGTGATCATGAATGTTTACATCAACATAACATTTTTCTGCCACTTCAAGAGCATTAGGCATCTCGAAACCTGTTCTTGCAGCAACAACTAATCCAGCAAGCATTTGGTAAATATCTGCAGATCCGTCTGGAGAGCGCATCTCAACAGTCTGTTTGTCTGGAATAGAACGAGAAGCGTCTGCCTCTAAAGGATTTGCTATCGATAACATATCATTGTCTCCAGTCCATCCAAGCGGAACTCTCACTAATACAGACCTATTTCTGTCACCCCAGCAAATACTTGTAGGAGCCTCCTGATGAGGAACTAGTCTAAAGTATGAACATGGATTAGTATTTCCAAAAGCGGTTAAAGATGATGCACATTTCATATAACCCGCAATCGCTCTGCGAGCATCGTCAGATAATCTGCCATTTTCAACCATTACGGATTTACCATTGCGAAGCATTCTTGTGTGGAAATGCAAGCCACTACCAGCTTTTCCTTCTGTTATTTTTGGAGCAAAAGTTACATCCAATCCATATCTGTAGGCTAAAGTTCTAATAATCCATTTAGCGATTACTAGCTGATCTGCAGCACTCTCTACGGGACTCACAAGGAACTCGATTTCATTTTGTTCGTAGATTTTGCCATCAAGTGTAAAGTTTCCAACTTCTGAGTGTCCATATTTAATCTGACCACCTGTCTGAGCAATTAATCTCATTGCATCTGTGCGGAAGTGTTCAAATTTTGTAAAAGGTTCCGATTCATGATATCCTCTTTGATTAGGAGTAGGGTATAGATTGTCTGCGTTGTCGATTACATAAAATTCAAGCTCACCCATAGCCTCAAACTCTAGTCCTGTTGTAGCTTTAAAAGCATCGTGTGCCTTCTTGAGAGTGTACTCAGGAGAGCTCTCAAGTGGAAGGCCATCCTTGGTAAAATATGAACATAACATTCCTAAAGTTGGTATCTCTGCAAAAGGATCGATATAGGCAGTCGAAAATCTAGGAATTACATAAAGGTCGCTAGATCCTGCTTCGATAAATGGGAACAGACTAGACCCGTCAACTCTCTCTCCATACGATAAAACAGTGTCAAGATAGTTTAGACTAGTGATTGGAAAGTTTAGAGTCTTCAATCTTCCGTCTGCTGCAACATACCTGAAGTTTAAAATACGTATATTATTTTCGGTAATGTATCTTATTACGTCGGATTTTCTGAATTCCGAAGAGCTTTTTGAAAGGTAGGCAACTAACGGATTAATGTTATAATCTAAGGATGTATTCATAAATATTATAAATTATATTATTTTGGTTATAATTATTAATTAAAAATGTCTACAAAGATATAATATTTCTCTAAATTGGAGTGTTTGTCTGTTTTTTTTATTTTTAATAGATTTGCAAACTTATGAAGACCTCACTGAAAAGAGTTATCTGGATTATATCCCTGCCTGTGGTTGCTGTTATTTTAACGGGCATATATCTGTTTTACAAGTCGGAAAACAATAATAAAAAGGAAGATTTTCCTGAGAATGCCTCAATTGAGACAATCTCTGCCATTCCTGTAGATGCAGTATCGGTTACGCTATTTAAAGATCACGACCTGTTTAGAAGGGCCTTTATCAATAAAAGCTACTTTTTGTCGAGAATCTCCGATAATAAATCGCTTTTCTCAGATTTTATCAGGACTGTTGTAGAGTCATCAGATTCCATCCATTCACCATTAGTTGGAAATATCACTTTATCTCTACACTACGCATCAAAAAATGATTTATCATTTCTTTTTATATCAAAGATAGATCGTGCTGATTATGAGGATATAGCTGCAAAAATAAAGAGAGGAGAGAGAAGGGAGAGACAATTTGCAGGAACGAAGATCTTCAATTATGGGGATCTCTCTTTTGCAATTAAAAATAATCTACTAATAGCATCCTCGTCTGCAATTTTATTGGAATCTTCGCTCAGGCATATTGCAAAAGGATCTTCAATAAAAGACAATCAAGAGTTCTCCGATATTTTGCAAAAGACACAGTTAGGCGATAACGTTACATTTTTCAACCACTCTCAATCGGGTAAGCTATTTTCTGGAATTGTAGGATCTAAGTATTTAGGGCACTCAGACCTATTTTTGAAATTTAGTAGTTGGTCGGTTTTGAAAGGGGACTTTAGCCAAAACTCATTTGTCTTTGAAGGTGATTTTGCAAACTATAAAGGTGTTGCAAATTACTCGACTGTTTACAATAATTTAAAACCTTCGGAGCTGAAAATTTGGGACATAATCCCATTTGATACCTACTTCATGCTTTCGGTAAGTACAGAAAATTTTGATCTTTTATTTAAAAGACAAAAAGACTATCTTGAGCTAAATAAAAAGCTGAATCTGTCTGATTTTGAGAAGGGAATTGCATGGGTTCAATCTATGAAAATTAGAGAAATGGCTTTAGTCTATGTGCCTTTCGCAGGTAAATATGAATGGGTAACAATCCTTAGAAAGTCCGAGGAGAGAGGACTATTCGACCATATAAAAGAGTTCCTTGGTATTGGAGTTGAAGATGAAGGAGTTGTTAAACCATTTGAAAATAGACAAAAACTTTCGACAGTTCTAGGAAAGGCCTTTTCATTTAATGACGAAGAGTCTGTCTGTAAAGTAGGCAACTATTATTATATCGGCTCTAAGGATATTTTGAAATACCTGATTCAAAAATCGGCAAGAAAATTCTCTCTGCATGACTTTATCTCTAAAACAAAAGCCTCTACAATGATTGGTGAGACTGGCTCTGTTTTAACAGTTATCTTGAACGCTTCTCATCAAAGCGACACTTTAGTGAATCTCTTCAAAGCAAATATACTTCCATATGTTAAAGCAGGACTCAAAGAGCCTAATATAGAACTGGCATCCTTCCAGATTCTTCCAACCGAAGAGAAAATAGGTTCGAGAACAGTGCTTTTCTTAGACAAGATGGAGAAGATTCCAGAGCCCGACAGAGAGGGAGATGCAGTGCCAGGTTGGCAATTAGATACTATTGTAAAGATTCCAACTGGACCTTTTGAGTTGATTAATGAAAAGACGGGAGAGAAGGAGTATTTAGAACAATCTAAGAATATGAAACTTAGGTTGCTAGACAATGAGAAAAAGGGTGTATGGACAGTTCCATTTTATACTCCAATCAGAGGTTCTGTTGCGCAGATAGATTATTTCCGCAATAATAGCAGACAGATGCTGTTTGCAAGTGGAAATGAATTATATTTGTTGGAGAGGTCTGGTCGTTTTTCGAGCGGATTCCCTAAGAGGGTTGATTCGTTGATTCTTATTGGTCCTAAGGTATTTGAACTAGGAGGAGCAAGTGATTATGTGATTATGTTGCTTCACAACGACAATACGATTAGAGTGTACGACAGAGATTGCAGACCTTTGCGTGACTTTGCTCCAATAACGACAGAAGAGACAATCAAAGGGTTTCCTGAAATGCTAAAATTGGGTAACAATATCTACTGGCAGCTGAGGACCATGAGAAGAGTCTATTTCTATAATAGCAAAGGTGAGCTAATAAATACAAACAATAAAAAACGAGAGATCAAACCAGATTCAAAAATTGGCAAGGTATCTGATAAGGAGTTATCTGTAACCTTGACAAATGGTAAAGAGTATGTTTTGAATTTGGAAAATGGTGAATTCAAAAAAAAGAAAAAATAGATGGAACTTTTTTTAACGATAATATTTTGTATTATCCTTTTCTTCTGGTTATTAGGTAGGTTCGGTCCACTGCTTCTTGCATGGTGGCTTAAGAGAAGAATTGAGAAAATAGCAGGAAAGGGTGGCTTTTATGGAGCCAACGGATTTTATCAACAGCAAAATAATGAGCCTCACAAAGAGGGAGAGACCTATGTTGAGAACATGGGAGAACAGAAAAAGGTAGTCGACAAAAATGTCGGTGAATATGTAGATTTTGAGGAGACTAAATAATGAATACTTTTTTAAGAATACTATCATACGCAAAGCCGTACAGAAGATACTGGCCAGCCTATTTAATACTTTCGGTGTTTTCGGTGCTTTTCGGAATCATTAATTACGCTCTAATAGGCCCTCTTCTCGAGGTTCTTTTTCAGCCAAGTAGTGTTTCAGGGCCAATTTCGATGCCAGTTTTTGAACTTAGTATCGAATATCCCAAGCAACTGTTTACATTTTATATGACCAAATACTCAGCGGTTAATCCGTTAAGTGGTCTTATATTTGTCTGCTTTGTTCTGATATTTACATCTTTGCTCTCTAATATGACTCGTTACTCTTCGCAACGAATCTTAGTTAGCATGAAGACAAATCTGATGCTTAACATCCGTAAAGCAATCTTTGATAAAATCACAAAGCTCCACATAGGCTACTATCACAATCAGCGTAAGGGAGATATCTTATCAAGTATCTCAAATGATGTAAACGAAGTGCAGGTAAGTATTGCAAGTAGTTTTCACATATTGTTCCGTGATCCACTAATGATCATTGGATTCTTGGTAGCCCTATTTTACATGTCTCCTAAATTGACACTTGTGACACTTCTTACACTACCAATCTCTGGTATTGTTATTGGCAGAATAAGTCGAAAATTAAAAAAGGGAGCTGCCGAATCACAAAGCTTGATGGGTAGAATCCTAAGTCACTTCGAAGAGGCAATTTCAGGAGCAAGAATCATTAAAGCATTCAATGCTCAAAAGTATATTAGCGAAAAATTTGGAGAGACAAATGAACGACATAGAGCCGCAAACCGGAAAATGTATAATAAACAAGAACTTGCGTCGCCACTATCGGAGTTTTTGGGAATCTTTGTTGCTGCAGCTGTCCTGTTTTATGGCGGTTATCTTCAAGTAACAGGTGACTTAGGAATGTCGTGGTCGGAATTTGTTGTCTATATTGGCTTTTACTGGAGAGTCCTTGAGCCTGCCAAGTCGATTTCAAATGCTTATGCAAATGTTAATAGGGGTCTGGCCTCAGGGGAGAGAATCTTTGCGATACTAGATGTAGAGCCTGTAATCAAAAAAGATCCGCAAGCAATTCCGATCAAAGAGTTCAAGAACAATATAGAATTTAGTAATGTTTCATTCTCATATGGCAGTGAGCCAGTTCTAAAAGATATAAATTTAGAAATAGGTAAGGGTAAAATGGTGGCATTAGTAGGTCCGTCGGGGGCTGGAAAGTCGACAATGGCAGATCTATTGCCTAGATTTTATGATGTTACTTCTGGATCAATTCTATTAGATGGTGTAGACATCAGAAAATATCAGCCTAAAGATCTAATCTCATTGATGGGAATAGTTACTCAAGAGGCAATTCTGTTTAATGATACAGTTTACAACAATATTGCATTCGGAATGGAGGGTGTCACAGAAGAGGATGTTATCAGTGCAGCAAAGATTGCTAATGCTCATGAATTTATTATCCAGATGGACGAAGGGTATCAGACTAATATTGGAGATAGAGGTGCAAAATTGTCGGGAGGGCAAAGACAAAGACTCGCGATAGCAAGAGCTGTTTTGAAGAATCCTCCAATTTTGATCTTAGATGAAGCAACATCAGCCCTAGACACAGAAAGTGAAAGATTGGTGCAAGAGGCACTAACCAATTTAATGAAAAACAGAACTTCAATAGTTATAGCACATAGATTATCAACAATTCAACATGCAGATGAGATAGTTGTTCTTAAAAGCGGCTCAATCGTAGAGAGAGGTAATCACCAAGAACTACTTAAAAATAGAGGCTTATACTCTCATTTGTGTGAACTACAAACATTTGCATAATATGGAAAGATCAGTAAATAAACTGATAGAGGAGAGCATAAGAGCTAACTGGGACTACCCAGCTCTATCGGACTACAAGGGAATAACCCTTAATTATAGAGATGTTGCAAGGAGGATAGAAAAACTGCACATTGTTTTTGAAATATGTGGGCTCCAAAAGGGAGACAAAATTTCAATCTGTTCTAAAAACCAAGCAAACTGGGGAGTTGTCTTTCTCTCTGCCTTGACTTATGGTGCGGTTGCTGTTCCTATTTTACATGAATTCAAACCAGGAAATATTCACCATATTGTAAACCATTCCGATTCTCGTATTTTATTTGTAGGAGATGCAATTTGGGAGCAGTTAAATGAGACAGAGATGCCTGGTCTAGAGGCAATCATACAAATAACAGACTTTTCAATTCTATACGCAAAAAGAGACTTAATCTACGAAACGCGTGAACATTTGAATGAAATGTTTGGTAAAAAGTATCCAAAGAACTTCCGTCCTGAACATCTAAACTACCATAAAGATGAGCCAGAGGAGCTCTCTATGATTAACTACACCTCAGGAACAACAGGATTTTCAAAAGGTGTAATGATTCCTTATCGCGCGCTTTGGTCGAACATTATGTTTGCAAAAGAGGTTCATCCGCAAATGAACAACAATAGTAATGTTGTTGCGATGCTCCCTACTGCCCATATGTATGGAATGATGTTCGAATTCTTCTTTGAGATGACAATTGGTGCCCATGTACATTTCTTAACCAGGATTCCTAGTCCTAAGATTATCATGGATGCTTTTGCCGAAATCAAACCCGATTTAATTATATCTGTTCCGCTAATTATTGAGAAGATTTATAAAAAGAAATTACAACCAATTATCAGCAAAACATCAGTAAGAGTTCTTCTTCGTCTTCCTGTAATTGACCAAAAGATTGAAAAGAGAATTCAACAAGAGTTAGTGAAGACTTTTGGAGGAAACTTTAAAGAGGTGATTATTGGTGGAGCTGCCTTCAATAAAGAGGCAGAGGCGTTCTTTAGAAAAATTGAATTTCCATTTACTGTGGGCTACGGAATGACTGAGTGTGCCCCAATCATTACATACGCTCCATGCGACAATACTCGCCTATACTCATGTGGTAAAGCTGCTCCTAGAATGCAGATTAGAATTGAGTCTGAAGATCCAGTTAATATCCCTGGAGAAATCTTGTGTAAGGGTGATAATGTAATGCAAGGTTATTACAAGAATCCTGAGGCAACTGCTGCTGTTTTGACACAGGACGGATGGATGCGTACTGGAGACATGGGAGTAATTGATGAGGAGGGATATTTGTACATCAAAGGTCGTTCGAAGAGCATGATTCTCGGGCCTTCTGGACAAAATATATATCCAGAAGAGATCGAAAGCTCGTTTAACAATATGCCTTATGTTGTCGAATCTTTGGTAATCGAAGATAAAGGCAATCTAATTGCGCTGATTTATCCTGATTTCGAACAAGCTGAGGCTGACGGTCTCTCAACCGAACAGCTTACTGCCAAAATGGAAGAGAATAGAGTCGCTGTAAACGAAGATCTACCTAATTACTGTAAAATTGCAGCAACCGAAATCTTCCCAGAAGAGTTTGAAAAGACACCAAAAAGAAGTATCAAGAGATTCTTATACCAAAGAACACAAGTATAACGATGAGTCCAGAAAAGCAAATCCAGTTCGACAAAAGCTATCTAGAGATGGCAACAGTGTGGGCAAAAAACTCTTATTGCAAAAGAAGGCAGGTAGGAGCCCTGATCGTCAAGAACAGAATGATCATCTCTGATGGTTACAACGGAACACCCTCGGGTTTCGACAATGTTTGCGAAGATGAAACAGGCAAAACTTTGGCATATGTACTGCACGCAGAGGCAAACGCTATAACAAAGATTGCAAAATCGGGCAATAATAGCGAAGGGGCGACAATGTATGTAACTACGGCACCATGTTTGGAGTGTTCAAAACTCATCATTCAAGCTGGTATAAAAAGGCTTGTATATAGAGACAGCTATCGCATTACCGATGGAATTGACCTCTTAAAAAAAGTTGGAGTTGAAGTTGTAAACATAGAATAATTATGAATCTTAGGAATTCCTTTTCGCTAAAAACATTTCTTTTGTTGCTGTTTGTTGTACTTACTGCAGTTTTTGCAATAAGATACTTCGAACTCAGAAAAGAGTTCATTAAACGATCGTATAACTGGGACAAACTTATGTTGATTTTGTCACAGATAGATGAGAACTATGTTGACTCAATCGATCATAAAGCACTGACGGAAAAGGCAGTTCCTATGATATTGGAGACATTGGATCCACACTCTCTTTACCTTCCTCCACAAGATCTAAAAGACGCTGATGAAGAGCTTGATGGTAATTTTGATGGCATTGGGATCGAATTTAATGTGCCAAATGATACAGCTGTTATTGTTGTTGTTATTCCAGGAGGACCTTCTGAAAAGGCAGGTCTTCTTTCAGGTGATAGAATTGTAAAAATTGATGGTAAAATAGTTGCAGGAGTGAAGATTAACCAAGATTCATTGATTCGAATGATGAGGGGAAAATCTGGATCGCTTGTCGAAGTCTCTGTTAAAAGGGATGGTGTTAAATCTTTAGTTCCATTTAAAATCACAAGAGGTAAGATATCTGTTAAAAGTGTTGACGTTGCTTATATGCTTGACTCTAAAACTGGCTACATTAAACTTTCAAAGTTCTCTAAGAATAGCTATCAAGAGTTTATGACGGCAATAGAGAAACTTAAAAAGGAGGGGATGAAAGAGTTGATATTCGACCTAAGAGGAAATACTGGAGGATATTTGGACCAAGCGCTTCTACTCTCAAATGAATTTTTAAAGAAAGGTGAATTGATAGTATATATGCAAGGGAAACACAGACCTCGTCAAGATTTCTTTGCAGATTCAAAAGGCTCTTGTACAGATATTGGACTTAAGGTTTTGATCGATGAAAACTCTGCCTCATCTAGCGAAATATTTGCTGGAGCAATGCAGGACAACGATAGAGCTACTATTATCGGAAGAAGATCATTTGGAAAGGGTTTGGTTCAAGAGCCAATCAACTTTACAGACAGATCGGGCATTAGGCTGACTGTAGCTAAATTCTATACACCTTCAGGAAGATCGATACAAAAGCCATTCTCTAAGAACTATCGTTATGATATCTACGAAAGGTATAAGCATGGCGAAATGACTCAAGCAGATAGCATGAAGGTCGATAAAAAGCTCAAGTTTACAACTAAAAAGGGTCGCACTGTATATGGTGGTGGTGGAATTGTGCCAGATGTATTTGTCCCAATCGACACAATTGGAATCAATGATTTCTTTATCAAGCTCTATAATCATGGAACGATTATTAAGTTTAGTACAAAACTTGCAGATGAGCACCGCTCAGAGTTGAGATCTATTAAATCTATGAAGTCTCTAAATGATTTCTTTAATAAGGTTAATTGTGAGAAAAGGTTTTTAGAGTATGCAGCTTTAAATAAACTGGTTCCTAAATCTACAGAGTGGACAGAGTGTAGAAAGATTGCACTAACACAGGTTAAGGCGTACATAGGAAGATATACTCCAATGGAAGATGAAGCCTATTTCCCAATTATTTCCGAAATTGATAATGTGATTCAGAAGTCGCTTACTGGGCGATAAAGCGATATACAATTTCTCCGGTCTGACGATCTGGAGCAGTAGCTGAGGCGGTGAATCTAGATGATTTTGCCGCCCTTATTGCATATTCTTGAAGACAAATGTCATTTGAAGAGCTGCTTGCTATAATCGATGCAGCAACAACATAGCCCTTTCGGTCAACTTTAATCAGAACACTTACATCTCCACCTCCATAACATTTATAAACAGGAATAGGTAGAGATACAGCTTTCCTTCCATCTAATGAATATGAAATTACTGATGGCCCTTTGTAGCTTTCGCTAGTTGTTTGAGAATTATTGGAATTGTCCGATTTGGCTACATTATCACTCCCTCTATAAGCCTCTGCCTCCCTTTTTGAAGCTCTGAGCTTCTCTTGGAGTGACTTTGCTTCGTCATAAATTTTTGATGGATCTTTGTATCTGTCGTCTTTAAGCTGTTCCCCTTTAGTAGAAGATGCATCAACAACAACATTTCTTACGGCAGTAGCCCTATTAGCTGGGGCTCTGCCTGCAAGAATGTCGTCAATCTCTTTGTTTACCTCTTCCTTAAGAACCTCTTGTCTTTGTTCCTCCTCTATTGCCTCTTGTTGAGTGAAGTCGAGTACAAAAGCAGCCTCATCACTAATCACCGAATGAATTTTTGTAGCTAGTAATATAATGATTATCAGCAGGTGAAAAGCAATAGTAAGATAAAGGCCGGCATTGTTGTCTCTTTTGAACATTATTTGGTTTGAAGAGCTTTTTCGATGGTTGCAATAATAATATCGATTGCCACTTGATTGTGTCCACCTTGCGGAACAATTATATCGGCATATCGTTTTGTAGGCTCAATGAATTGAAGATGCATAGGTTTTACTGTCTTTTCGTATCTCTCTAACACCTTGTCTACAGTTCTTCCTCTTTCGATACTATCTCTTGTGATTACTCTTCCAAGTCTGTCGTCAGCATCGGCATCAACGAATATTTTGATATCCATACAATTTCTAAGTTCAGGGCAAGTGAAGATTAAAATACCCTCAACAATAATTATATGAGCAGGTTTAACATGAATAGTCTCCGTTGTTGATCTTGAACATGTAAGGTATGAGTAGACTGGTTGTTCTACTGCCTTGCCTGCTCTAAGATCAATTAATTGCTCAACAAGAAGCTTAAAGTCAATCGACTCAGGATGGTCGAAGTTAAGTTCATATCGAGCCTCAAGAGGAAGATGGCTATTGTCTTTATAATAAGAATCTTGAGGGATTACTACAACATCTGTTTTAATAAGTTTAGTAATCTCCCTTACAACTGTGGTTTTTCCAGAACCGGTACCTCCGGCTATCCCTATTATAAGCATAGATTAAAATTCAGCGTTTTTAGGAGTTCTAGGGAAAGGAATTACATCACGAATATTTGCCATACCAGTCACGAACAGTAAAAGTCTCTCAAAACCAAGTCCAAATCCAGCATGTGGTGCTGTACCGAATTTTCTTGTATCAAGATACCACCATAGTGATTCTGTACCCATATTTAACTCTTCGATACGTTTGCTTAATTTCTCAAGACTCTCTTCACGTTGCGAGCCTCCAATTATCTCTCCAATCTTAGGGAAAAGAACATCCATTGCTCTAACAGTCTTTCCATCTTCATTTTGTTTCATGTAGAAGGCCTTAATCTCTTTAGGATAGTCAGTTAGAATCACTGGTTTCATAAAGTGTTTTTCTACAAGATATCTTTCGTGTTCACTTTGAAGGTCAGTACCCCAAGAGACTGGATATTCGAATTTTTGTCCAGATTTCATCAAGATCTCAACACCATCGGTATATGATAATCTAACAAATTCTGTAGCAACAACGCTTTGAAGTCTTTCGATAAGCTCTTTGTCGAACATGTCGTTAAGGAACTTAAGATCTTCGTAGCAGTTGTCTAGAGCATATTTTACCAAATATTTGATGAAATCTTCGGCAAGATCCATGTTATCTTTAATGTCATAGAAAGCCATCTCTGGTTCGATCATCCAAAACTCGGCTAAGTGCCTAGGTGTGTTTGAATTTTCTGCACGGAAAGTAGGTCCAAAGGTATAGATCTCTCCGAGAGCCATTGCTGCGAGCTCCCCTTCGAGCTGACCGCTTACTGTAAGGTTAGAAGCTCTTCCGAAAAAGTCTTCGGTGTAGTTGATGTGACCCTCTTCGGTTCTAGGAAGATTGTTTAAATCTAGTGTTGTTACTTGGAACATTGCACCTGCACCTTCGGCATCTGATGCTGTGATGATAGGTGTATGAATATAGAAAAAGCCTTTGTCGTTAAAATATTTATGGATAGCAAAGGCCATTGCATGACGTATTCTGAATACACAACCGAAAGTATTTGTACGTGGTCTTAGATGTCCTATCTCACGTAAAAATTCCATACTGTGCCCCTTCTTCTGAAGCGGATATGTTTCGCTGTCGGCTGTTCCATAAACTTCAAGTTCTTTGGCTTGAATTTCAACAGATTGTCCGCTTCCCTGAGATGCAACTAAAGCCCCTTTTACTCCTATACAGGCTCCTGTAGTAACTGGTTTCAAATCATTTTCGCTGAAATTATTCATATCGAAAACAATCTGTATATTATTAACAGTAGAACCGTCATTTAAAGCAACAAATGCTATGTTTTTGTTGCCCCTTTTAGTTCTCACCCAACCTTTTACTAGCGTATCGCCGCCCGGTTCCCTCTTTAGAAGTTCGGAAACTTTAACTCTTTTTTGGCACTCCATTGTGATTCTTTGATTTTAGATTAACTGAGCAAAGTTACATAATAATTTGTAAAAATGTACTCGGTTAATATGATATAACAACAGGGATAGAAGGTTTACTTTCGTTGTTGCATCTATCCAAAGCAGTCACATAATAGACGAATGATGTTTTTTTACCTCTCTTACTAGGATTCAGAACATATTCGGGCTTATTAACCAATGCTACAATGTTTGCAGGATTGTCAAATTCTGCTCTCTCTCCCTTTTTAAACTTATAGACAACGAATAACCCAGCCTCCTGCATCTTATCTCCATTGGATTCGTGTTTCCAAACCAATTTCCCTTTTTTTACTGATGGTTTAGAGACTGCTTGAGGTGGGATTGAATCTATATCGCTATATGCTGGAACTAGAGCAATATACTTCTGATATTTATTTGCAAGGGAGTCTGTTATACCGAATGGATTTCTGCTTAAACTCCATCCTGGCCACCAAACATTTCCATCAACATTTTTAAGATTTCTCACAAGCCTCATCTTTTCTGCTAACTGAGTTGTAGATGGATTTTTAAGGTCTTTTTTATCGAGGGAGCTTATGTTTTGGCCAATATAAAGATGTCCTTTGTAGTTTTTTGTATTCCACCATTCAATCAATGTTAGAAAATCGGCAGCAGGATGTCCAATTTCCCAATACAGTTGCGGAACATTATAATCTACCCAGCCCTTTTCCAGCCACATTGGAACATCAGCAAAAAGCTGTTCGTAGTTCGATAGACCATTTGTTTTGCTTCCACTTCCATCTGGGGTGTCTTTCAGGTTCCGATGAATACCAAAAGGGCTTATTCCAAATCTTACCCAAGGCTTAATTGCCTTAATAGTATCATTTAGCTGTTTGATTAAAGTGGCAACATTATTTCTCCTCCAGTCACCCTTTTGCCAATATTCAAATCCTTGAGAAGATGCATATTTTACAAAAGAGGCATCATCGTGAAACTCTTCAAATGCTACAGGGTAGGGATAAAAATAGTCGTCGAAATGGATTGCATCTACATCGTATCTGCTTACTATATCTGCAATAACTTTTACTGTATGTTTAATTGACTCTGGTTCACCCGGATCAAAATATAGCTGTTTCCCATATTTTTTGAACAGTTCCGGTTTTTTAAAATAGAGATGTTCGGGAGTTAATTGCTCCTTGTCATTTGATGTCACTCTATATGGGTTACACCATGCATGTAACTCCATTCCTCTTTTATGACACTCTTCAATCATAAATTGGAGAGGATCCCAAAATGGGACTGGAGCTTGTCCTTGTACTCCTGTTAAGAATCTGCTCCACGGTTCCAACTCTGATTTATAAAAGGCGTCAGCTTGAGGCCTGACTTGAAAAATAACAGCATTAACACCTGCTCTCTTCAAATCGTCTAATGTCTTTGAAAGATAGGTTTTAATAGAATCAGAAGTCATTGTCTTGAACTGTTCGTTTCCAACAGTGTGAATCCATGCACCTCTGAACTCTCTCTTTGGGTGCACCTGAGCTATGATTCCAGTTGTAAGTAGAATCATAATGCTGAACAAGAATAATTTACGGGACATTATAGGTTGTTTTTAGAATTTTACATTCAAAAGTTTCGTAATCTTTCTCGGAATATCTGTATTATCCATTCTTCCCGAAAATTCTTGACTACCTGCTCCAATAGAGTATATTGGAACCATTGTTCCTGAGTGCGAAGTAGTTGTCCAACCAATATTTGCTTTGTTATTTAGCTCCTTAATTTGTTCCTTTTGAGACTTGTTAGAGTCTATTGAACGAGTTTGAGGATCTAACTCTTTTAAGCTAAGAGTATAGCCTTTTTCTCTACCAAGGCTCACTCCTCCAGTTTCGTGGTCAGCAGTTACAATAATTAGAGTCTCTTCTGGATGTTTTAGATAGAATTGGTAGGCCACTTCTATAGCATCAGCAAAATCAAGAACCTCTAAAATATCTGCTTTACCATCATTTGAATGGGCTGCCCAGTCAATTTTTCCACCTTCAGCCATCATAAAGAATCCTTTATTACCATAAAGATGTTCTATACCCGCAGCAACAACTTCTTTCAGTGATAGATCTCCAGGTTTTCTATCAAGTGCATATGGCAAATCGCCCTCTTTACCCTCTCTCTGAAGAAATACAACTTTATCTTTCTGAGTCTTGTTTTTAAGATTCTCTTGTCCACGAATTATTTTGTAGCCAGCTTTCGAAATTAGTTCATAGATATTTTGCTGGTCGCCCTTTTCTCCTTTAGGTTGAACAAAACCACCACCACCAAAGAATTCAAAGCCAGTTTTTGGTAACTGCTCAGCTATTTCGTAATAGTTAGTTCTGCTTGTACTGCTAGCATAGAATGCTCCAGGAGTTGCGTGATCTATGGTGGCAGATGATGCTATGCCGACAGGAATACCTTTTTCGTGAATTTTATAAGAGATACTACGTAGTTTGTTTCCTTTAGGATCGACTCCAAGCATGTAATTATTTGTTTTTGTACCAGTTGACATAGCTGTACCTGCAGCAGATGAACAAGTAATATAAGAATTTGCAGAATATGTGGTTACAAGTCCTATAACTGGAAATCTTGTGAATGAAATAGATTCATTGGAAATTTGTCCTTTTTGAGTTGATAGATAAGCCTCTGCCATTGAAACATGCGATAGTCCCATGCCATCGCCTATAAATAAAAAGACATATTTAGGATGGGTTGCTTTTTTTGAAGAGCTTTGATTTGTATTGCCTTGTGCAGACAAGAAGATTATGAGCATTGATGCTGCAAAAAGTAGGAATTTTTTCATTGAAATCAGTATTTATTATTTAACAAAGTTACAAACTATATTTAGAAAGAATAACAAGTGATGTTGCTACTTTGTTAAATATACCGACCAAACATAAATAAAAAAGAGGAGTTGAAAAACTCCTCTTTTTTAATATTAGCTCGAATCTTATTATTGAACTGGAGCAGCTCTTCTTGCTGCATACATGATCTTAAGAGCAGAGCATCTACGAAGTTCTTGTTTAATGTCAGTAATGATACCCATTCTAACATTTTCATCACCTTTAATAGATACTGTCATAAATTGACGGTCTGCTTCACTCATAGATTCACGAGATGCTGCTACGAAGTCACGAATATCATCAACAGATTTAAAAGAGTCATTTAATTGAATTCTCGAATCTGTACCGAATTGTGCTTGGTAAGCAGGAGTTGGTGCTCCTACAAATATATAAGATGCTAGATCTTTTCTCTCTAATTTTGCTGTTTCGGAAGCCTCAGGAAGTTTTACCTGTACTTTGCGCTCAGTTTCTCTCATACTTGTTGAAACCATGAAGAAGAACAGCAACATAAAGATAATATCAGGTAACGAAGCCGTACTGATAGCGGGTGTACCGCCTTTGCCTTTTCTCTGAAATTTTGCCATATCGTTATTCCTCTTAATTAGCGTTTTTTACTTCCGGTGTCTTTAGGATCGGCCTCAGAAATATTCTGAGGAATAGCATCACGGACGATTCTTTGTTTATCCTCATCCAAGTTGATGTATTTTTTGCCGAATTGTTGCATCGCAAATGCTTCACGTACTTCGTTAACCGCTCTAACAAGTTCGTTTTGAACTTTGATGTAAGCATTATAACTAGTACCCCTAGTGTTTTGCAACGAGATAACACCTTTAGAAACTTCATAAGGACCAAAACCTTCGATTTGCTTAACTTCCTTTTCTGGAAGAGTTTCGATATTTCCTGGATTGGTTAAGAATTCAACCGCTTTGTCTCTAAGCATGCTTACATCCATCGGAGTGCCACCAACCAGAAGACGGTCTGCATCGTTAATTCTAACGATCAAGATGTTTCTTCTGTTTACTTTGATATCATCTGTCTTTTGGTTTTCATCCGGCATAGGAGGTAAACGACGCTGCAAACCTGCATCGACATCCATGGTTGTAGTAACCAAGAAGAATATCAGAAGCAGGAAAGCAATATCTGCCATCGAACCTGCGTTGATTTCTTGTATAGGTCTTGCCATATAATTATTAATTTTTTAACGGTTTCTAATCAAATTGATTATACCACCGAATACAATTGCGATTAGTGAAAAAGCAAACACAATGTATGTCAAAATTAGACCTGCATCTGTAAGCTTAAGTGTAGATGAGCTTGGTTCCGGTTTAATGGAAACAGTCAAAGCATCGCCTGAAGCCAATACATATGAAAGGCAGCAGACAACAATAACGATAGCTAGGTTGGTAAAGATCTTCTTTAGAGCTTTTGGATTGCTTCCAATATTGAATAGAGGAAGAACAACTGCAGAAAATACTGCTAATGCAAATAATGCATATCCGTAGTAAAGAAGTACATTAACCATATTTTCGTTATCAAGGTTGAAGTAGAAAACTACACCAAGAACGAAAGCAGTAGCTAACATTACATATAATAAATATTTAACAAATTTAGGCATAATTCAGATTATTTTTTTGCTTTTACTAAAATATCGATCAAAGAGATAGAAGCATCTTCCATCGAAATAACGATCGAGTCAATTTTAGAAACGATGTAGTTGTAGAAAAGTTGAAGGATAATCGCAACGATAAGACCACCTACTGTAGTGATCAACGCAACTTTAATACCACCAGCAACAACGTTAGGTGAAATGTCACCAGCAGCTTGGATAGCGTCGAAAGCACCGATCATACCGATAACTGTTCCAAGGAATCCCAACATCGGAGCAAGAGCGATGAAAAGCTGAATCCAAGAAAGACCTGATTCCATTTGGCTCATTTGAACTGAACCGTAAGAAACAACAGATTTTTCAACTACTTCAATACCTTCATCCATACGGCAAAGACCTTGATAGAAAATGCTAGCTACAGGACCTCTAGTGTTACGGCAAACTTCTTTAGCAGCTTCAACACCACCTTTAGCAAGAGCTTCTTCGATATTCTTAAGAAGTTTCTCAGTGTTAGTTGTAGCAAGATTCAAATAAATGATTCTTTCGATAGCAATTGCAAGACCTAGGATCAAGCACAAAAGGATAGTAGCCATGAAACCAGCACCACCTTCGATGAATTTAGTTTTCAATTGTTGGTGAATTGGAGTCTCATCTTGGCTTGTAAGGTCAGCCGGATTAGTGATGGCAGCCGGAGTTTCAGTAACTGTTGTTGTAGTTGCAGCAGAATCTGGAGTTTGAGCTGCAGCGTACTGTGCAGAGATGGTTATGAAACCCATAACTGCCAAAAACATGAAAAATTTTTTCATAAATTTTTGAATGATTAAAGTATTAAACAATGTATTTTAAATAGTTATTTATTCAGTGTTTTCACCAAAATATCGTGCAATTTAAAAAGAATTTTTCAATAATTAGTATTTGATAGTAATTTCTCCACGTAAATTTTTTAGGAGAAGGTGTTTAATGTCAATAATATCAATTGATTGGCCTAGTAAAAAAAAGAGTTTTGCAACTGCCGCTTCGGTCGTAGAATCAAATCCGCTGACAACTCCCATCTTCTTTAACAAGATGCCTGTTGAGTATGCCTCCATGTCTACATGACCAGCATGACATTGTGTGATATTCAGGATGATAATGCCTCTGTTGATTGCATCAGAGAGCATCTCTAATAGCCATTTTTTGGTAGGAGCATTGCCAGATCCATAGCTTTCTAAAATAATAGCCCTGATACCTTCGGTATTCAAAATTGAAGAGACTACTTGCGGTGTTATTCCAGGGAAAATTTTCAAAATTGCAATCTCTGTACTAAGCTTTGTGTTAATAGTCAATTTTTTGCCATACGAAGATGGTTTGTAGATTGCCGGATAGTTATATTTGATGTGTATTCCGACATCAGCAAGTACTGGATAATTTGCCGACCTGAATGCATTAAAATTTTCTGCATTATATTTTGTAGTTCTATTTCCTCGATAAAGTTTGTTCTCAAAATAGACACAAACTTCTGGCACAATAGCCATTCCATTTTCGTCTCTTGCTGCAGCAATCTCAATAGAGGATATTAGATTTTCCTTACCATCAGTTCTAAGCATTCCGATAGGTAATTGACTGCCCGTAAATATGACAGGCTTTTCTAAATCTTCGAGCATAAAGCTTAATGCAGAAGCCGAAAATGACATAGTATCGGTACCATGCAGAATTACAAAACCATCATATTTTTCGTAGTTTTTTTCGATGAATTGAGCTAAGGTTACCCAGAAGTCAACTTGGATATCGGAAGAGTCAATAGGAGGGTCGAAAGAGTATGTTTCAATGTTGCACCTGAACTTCTTTAGTTCTGGTACCTCTTCTAATATTTGAGAAAAATTAAATGGGGTCAGTGCAAGGGTTTCGGGATCTTGCTTCATCCCAATTGTTCCTCCTGTATAAATCAGAAGCACTGATGAATTTGTCATATTTTTTTAGAATTTAAATAATCCTTTAGCATTTTGGGTCGTTGTGGCAGCTACATTCTCAATGGTTGTCTCGCAAATCTCTGCAAGCCTTTGCGCAATAATTGGGATATAAGCAGGCTCATTTCTTTTTCCTCGATATGGTACTGGCGACAGCCAAGGAGCATCTGTCTCTAGAATGATTTTACTCAATCCAGTTTTTTTAACAACCGAAACAAGAGTACTATTTTTGAATGTAAGCACACCTCCAATTCCAATCATAAAGTTACCATATTTTTGGATTCTTTGAAAGGTCTCGTAACTTCCAGAATAGGCGTGAAATACTCCACTTAAATTTAATCCACGGCACGACTCAAGGAGATCAAAGATCTCTTCAGTAGCATTTCTGGAGTGAATAATTACAGGCAAACTCATTTTAGATGCTAATCGAAGTTGCGTTTCAAATACCTCTGCTTGCTCTTTCATGAAATCTTTAGACCAGTAACCATCCATGCCGATCTCTCCAATTGCAATATAGGGTTTCTTTGCCTCCATCTCGCTGATTACAAAATCAAGCTCTTGTTGCCAAGTAGAGTTAACTGATGTCGGGTGCAATCCAGCGCAAGGGTATGCAAAATCGGGAAATCTAGAAGCCAAGTTAAGTAAATTCCCATGGCACTCTTTGTCAACTGCTGGGAGAACAACCTTGCAGACTCCATTAGAGACCGACCTATCCTTTACTTCAGTAATATCTGTATTAAAATCGGCATCATAAAGATGCGAGTGAGTATCAATAAATTCAATCATTAATTTAGCGGACTATAAATTTCCCTCCTGTAACTCTTTCAACTCTGCCATCTAATTCCAATTCTAGTAGAAAGCTGGTAAGTTCTCTGATTGTCAGTTTAGTATAGATTGATAATTCGTCAATCGAAGCAGGTGAATTCTTTGATAAAGTTATTAATATTTTTTCTTTTTCGGTAATTTGATCACCGAATAAGCTCCTCTCGTGAAGAGCCAAAGAGTTTTTACACTCCCATTTTAA
Organism: Bacteroidales bacterium; assembly: GCA_041441455.1. Classification (GTDB taxonomy): domain Bacteria; phylum Bacteroidota; class Bacteroidia; order Bacteroidales; family UBA932; genus JAFIHK01. Next base: position 6,677 of record JASDTB010000008.1, on the reverse strand, counting down.
CTCCTCAAATACCCTTTTTGCCGATAAATATGAGTTTGCAATGTTGTCCGAAATTAGCTCGTTACAACCTTCCGACATCTTGTCGAAAACTCTTCCTGGAACTGCATAGACCTCTCTGCCATATGATTGTGCTACTCTTGCAGTGATTAATGCTCCCCCTTTCTTTGCAGATTCGATGACAATTGTTGCTTGCGATAGAGCTGCAATAATTCGATTTCTCCGTATAAAGTTAATTTTCAATGAGTCTGTATTTAGAGGATAGTCGGTAACAACTGCCCCCTTTTCTGCGATAACATCAGCGGCTTTACGATGCGAAGTGGGATAGACCCTTTCTGGTCCGCAGGGAAGAACTGCAATAGTGGGAAGACCATTAGAAACCGCCGAACGATGAGCATTGATGTCGGTCCCAAAGGCCAGACCGCTCACTATAGAGCAACCGCTACCCATAGAGGCAACCTCTGCGATAAGTTTTGCGCAGACAGCTTCGCCGTATTGAGTGACTCTCCGAGTCCCAACAATAGATAGCATGAATTTATGATTAAGATTAGCATTTCCCTTCACATATAAAATCAGGGGAGGATCGGGAATTTCGCGTAGACGAGCTGGATATTTGTGATCTTTGAAAAAAATGACCTTGAAACCATTCTCCTCACACCATCTTAACTCCTTTTCGGCAGAAATGAGCAGAGATTTGTTGGTCAGCTCTTCGAAAAACTTGTACTCTTTTCCAAAGATCTCAAACAGATCACTCTTTTTAAGAGTTAAGACACCCTTTGCACTGCCAAACATCTCTATGAGCCGGATACCATCGGCTGGCCTAAAGTTGAACACTTTGTTCAACGCACAGGCATAAAGCAATTCATCTGTAAACATAACCGCAAATCTATCAAGGTGACAGATTTGCGGTTGTACAATTTGTAAAAAATGAGTCTTGAAAAATGAGTAATTATTCTTGAATCAGATAATCTTTCTAGATTCAGATAAACTCCCTTTTTAAAAGATTATAAAATCAACATGGCATCTCCATAGGTGCCAAATTTATATCCCTCTTTTAGAGCAATATGATATGCATTCATAACATGCTCATATCCACCAAAAGCTGCTACCGACATCAACATTGTTGATTGTGGTAATTGGAAATTGGTGATGAGTGCATCTGGTAGAGTAAAAGTGTATGGAGGGAAGATGAACTTGTTGGTCCATCCGTTGAATGGTTTTAGCTTGTATTGTGTAGTTACAGCAGTCTCAATAGCTCTGAGAACAGTAATTCCAACTGCAAAGACCTTTTTGTTATTGTCTTTTGCATTGTTGATCAGGTTTGCAGCCTCTTCTGTAATTATCACCTGCTCCGAATCCATTTTATGCTTAGATAGATCTTCAACATCCACGGTTCTAAAGTGTCCTAAACCCATGTGAAGAGTTACATTTGTAGTGTCAACACCCTTAATCTCCATTCTTTTTAGAAGCTCGCGGCTAAAATGTAGACCAGCTGCAGGTGCTGCAACAGCACCTTCGTGTTGAGCATAGATAGTTTGGTATCTTTCACTATCCATAGCCTCTGCCTTAGGTCTGATCCATTTTGGAACAGGCATCTCGCCAAGTTTGAACAATGTAGCTTTGAACTCTTCATGAGAACCATCAAAAAGGAATCTAAGAGTTCTACCTCTTGAAGTTGTGTTGTCTATAACTTCGGCAACTAGATTGTCGTTCTCCCCAAAGTAGAGTTTATTTCCTATTCTGATCTTTCTGGCAGGATCTACCAAAACATCCCACAGCTTCTGCTCACTGTTAAGCTCTCTTAGCAAAAAGACCTCTATATCGGCTCCGGTCTTCTCCTTGTTGCCATGAAGTCTTGCTGGGAAGACCTTTGTATTATTGAATACAAACATGTCTTTTTCGTCGGCAAATTCGAGAATATCCTTGAAGCTTTTGTGTTGGACAGATCCGTCTTTTCTGTTGAGAATCATTAGTCTCGACTCGTCTCTGTACTTTGCCGGATATTTGGCAATTTGGTCAGAAGTCAGAGGATAATTGAACTGTGATAATTTCATAAATCAGCGATTAAAAAAAATTGAAACACTTTGTTATACGAAAAAAACAAGAAAATGTTTCAATCGCAGCAAAAATTTTTAAAAAATGTTGCAGTTATTTATTGCAATGGAAATAGGAATTCGATGTCTTCCATACTAAGAGCCTCACTAGCAAGAAATTTACCTGATCTTGTCCTCCTTAGATTTGTCAAGTGTCCTCCGCTTTCCAATTTAAGACCTATATCGCGGGCAATCGACCTGACATAGGTTCCTTTGCTGCAACGAATACTTAGTAATAACGATGGAAGATCGAAAGAGACTATACTCATTTCGTGGATTTCGATTGATGCTGGCTTCATCTCTTTTTCAACTCCAGCACGAGCGTATTCGTAAGCTCTGTTTCCGTCAATCAACTTCGCCGAGAAAATCGGAGGAATCTGCTCTTGCTTGCCTAAGAAAGATGGGATAACTTGCTCAATCAAATCTCTGGAAATATGCTCAAATGGATATCTTGCATCAACCTCTTTTTCAAGGTCGTAACAAGGAGTTGTTGCTCCTAGTTCTATCTCTGCAAGGTACTCTTTCTCTTGGGCTTGAAATGATTCTGCCAGTTTTGTTGCCTTGCCAATGCAGATAACAAGCATACCTGTAGCCAATGGGTCGAGGGTACCTGCATGACCTACCTTAATATTTTTGCTTTTGAAAAATTTTTGAAGACGAAACTTCACCTTTCTAACAGCATCTGCTGAAGTCCATTTATAAGGTTTGTCTAAAAGGATTACGATACCATCCTTATAATTCTCAGTGTCTTGCGAAAGAGGGATGTGCTTGTTCGATGAGGAGATAATATAGAGCCCCGTATTCTCAGTTGTTACTTGCATCCGATTTTGTTTACGCGGTTTAAGTGTCTTCCCCCTTCAAATTGGGTAGTCAGAAATTGAGTTACTATCTCCCATGCTGTCTCCTGAGAAATGAATCTTGCTGGAAGAGAACATACGTTTGCATTATTGTGTTGACGAGCTAATGTTGCGATCTCTGGAGTCCAACATAAGGCAGCTCTGATGCCCTGGTGTTTGTTTGCTGTCATGTTGATTCCATTTCCAGATCCGCAAATTGTAATTCCAACTTGCAGCTCTCCGCTCTCTACAGCAGTTGCCAATGGGTGTGCAACATCTGGGTAATCCATACTTTCTGACGAATGTGTGCCAAAATCGGAAATTTCAATTCCACAAGAGGTGAGCCTCTCTTTCAAATATTCTTTTAAGTCATATCCTGCATGATCGGCAGCTATGGCTATTTTGGTGTAAATTGCATTCATAATGCCGCAAAGATAGCTATATTTTATTGTCGAAGGGGAATATTTGTCTTACATTTGTGTTGATAAGATTAAAGATTATGATTGTTAGAATGTTGGACCTCAGGGCTCAGTACGAAAAGATTAAAAGAGAGACAGATGAGGCTATTCAAAAAGTTATAGATAACACGAACTTTATCAATGGAGGAGAGGTAGGTCAATTTGAAGCCAATTTGGCAAGCTATCTCAACGCAAATCATGTGATCGGTTGTGCAAACGGAACCGATGCTTTGCAAATAGCAATGATGGCTCTCGAACTAAAGCCAGGTGATGAGGTAATCGTTCCAGCTTTCACTTATGTCGCAACAGCTGAGGTTATCGCGCTACTTGGTCTTACCCCAGTATTGGTCGATGTCAATGAGAGGACGTTTAATATTAAACCATCTGATTTTGAAAAAGCTATCACTGCTAAAACTAAAGCAGTTGTGCCAGTTCATCTTTTCGGGCAGACGGCTGATATGGAGACTATCATGGAGATTGCGAGAAGACGTGGGATAAAGGTAATTGAGGATGTCGCTCAAGCATTGGGGGCAGTTCATACATCTGTCAATGGTTCAAAGACTAGAGCTGCTACAATTGGAGACATTGGCTGCACATCATTTTTCCCAACAAAAAACTTGGGTTGCTTTGGAGATGGAGGTGCAATTATCACAAATAACAGCGAGTTAGCAGCAAAACTTAAAATGGTTGCAAACCATGGGCAAAAAAGAAAATATCATCACGATATTATTGGATGTAACTCGCGCCTGGATACCATTCAGGCAGCAATTTTAGATATTAAGCTCCGCCACTTAAATGAATATGAAAGAGCAAGGTATGCAGCAGCTAAGAGGTATAAAGAGATGTTGAAAGATTTAGAGGAGATTCAACTTCCTCTAGAATCGAGTTTTTCAACTCATGTTTACCACCAGTTTACACTTATAGTAAAAAATGGTAGAGACGAACTTAAAAACTTCTTAGAGAGCAGAGGAATTTCATCAATGGTCTACTATCCGCTTCCACTACATCATCAAAAGGCTTTTGCAGACATTTGCAAAACTCCAGTTCCATTAACAAATTCCGAGTATTTGTGCGAACATGTACTATCTCTGCCGATAGATACAGAAATTGGTGAAGAGGCACAAAGATATGTAGCAGATAACATTATAGAATTTTTTACTAAAAGATAATCAATATAAAACATAACTATGAAAAAGGGGACTATTCTTGTAACAGGAGGCACTGGATATATAGGTGCTCATACAGTTGTGGAGCTGCAGGCTGCAGGATATGAGGTTGTGGCTGTAGATAATTTTGCAAACTCAACGATTGATGTTTTAGATGGTATCGAGAAGATATCTGGGAAGAGACCAATCTTCGAAGAGGTAGATTGTGCAGACTATAATGCCTTTGCGAAAGTGTTTGAAAAGTACCCTGGAATTTCAGGTGCAATCCATTTTGCAGCTTATAAGGCTGTAGGAGAGAGTGTTGAAAAACCTATTGATTATTATCATAATAACCTCTTTTCGTTGATTAATTTGATTAAACTATTGAAGGATAAGGAGCACGCTTCGCTCGTTTTCTCATCTTCGTGTACAGTTTATGGTCAGCCCGAAAAAGAGCATTTGCCTGTAAGCGAATCTGCTCCTCTGCAACCAGCGATGTCGCCTTATGGAAAGACTAAGCAGATGTGCGAAGATATTTTAAAGGATTGCGCTGCTGCATATAATAATTTTAATATTGTCTCACTAAGATACTTTAATCCTGTAGGAGCTCACCCTTCGGCGATTATTGGAGAACTTCCAAGAGGTGTCCCTCAAAACCTACTCCCTTTTGTGACTCAAACTGCAATAGGTCTCCGTGGATCACTTAAAGTGTTTGGTAACGATTACAACACTCCCGACGGTTCTTGTATCAGAGATTATATCTATGTGTGCGATTTAGCAAAGGCACATGTTGCAGCTGTTGCAAGAGCAGAGCAGGAGGCTACCGACGGAAGAGACAAAATTGAGTATTTCAACCTTGGGACAGGAAGAGGATTGTCTGTTCTTGAAATTTTGGAGATCTTCATGAAAGCTACTGGTGTCGAAGTGCCTTACGAGATTGTTGGAAGAAGGGCAGGGGATGTTGAGCAAGTTTGGGCAGACCCGAAAAAGGCCAATGATGTATTAGGTTGGAGAGCAGATACCCCGATTGAAGATGTAATGCGCTCAGCTTGGGAGTGGGAGAAGAAAATCCGAGCCAAGTAGAGATTACAATAAAACAGATAAAAAAAGGCTGAAGACTCAATTAAGAGTAGTTCAGCCTTTTTTGTAATTTACTATTGCTTTTTTTCTTTAAGAATAGTGTTCAAAAATTAAGTTAAGTGTCTATATATTATAAAAATGGACATATAGATTAGTTGACTTTTATTAATTTCAATAAAATAGTGCTTCCGTCAATATTTTGAAATTCCATGTCGATGAAGCCATATTTGTCGTTATATAATCCTGAAAATTTAGTCTGAGCAAATTTAATATTTACTGATTCAGCTTTAATTGAGTAGCATTGGATAGGAAAGGACTCTAGATCGCAGATGTGATGTTTAACATCCTCTATTACATATTTATAGATTAATATATCATTCGATTTGATATCAAACAATTTATTCTCCCAAAATCTTCCCATTGAATTTTTAAACTGCCATCTTAAACCAATCTTTAAAGGTATTCTCACTTCTGGGAAAGGAGAGTATTCTAATATTGTAAACAAATCTGACCTAGGAGGATGTATCCATACTCTGCTGTTATTTTCAATGACACCAGTGTAATAGGGATTACTTTTTTTAGAAAATTTATTTTGTAAGTTCTGATCAGTCGACCATGAAATAAGATATTGTGTAGAATCAATCTTGCTTTTTATTCCATAACAATTAAGTAGTATAGTACCATTATTCTGAATATTGTTTTTGTCTTTTATGTTATATTGAAATGTGTAAGTATGTTTACTACTATATATTTGTCCATTAAGCGGAATACAAATAATCAATAATACATAAAGCACAATAATTTTCATTTAGAATAACATATATATCAGCTATTTAGTTATCGACAGGATATACTTTTCGATTCTTGAAATGGTCTCCTCTTTGCCTACAAGTAGCATGATGTCAGCTACTCCAGGACCCTTTGATTCGCCAACCATTGCTAATCTTAAGTTGTTCATTACCCCTCCCATAGGCCATCCATTTCCTTTGATAAAGTCTGCAAGGGCGTGTTCAAATGGCTCTTTTGTAAATGGTTGGAAATTGGTAATGTATTCTAAAGTGCCTTTAA
>JASDTB010000007.1:14393-34024 GCA_041441455.1 Bacteroidales bacterium | reverse complement strand
TACTACAACCTTACAAGATCGGTAGATAGCCATAATGTTGGCAGAGCAAGAGGAGGAGTTATCGAAGCCTTATCAACGGTAAAAGCAAAAACAATTGTGATTGGCATTGACTCCGATTATCTATTTCCTACCCATGAGCAAAAATTCTTAGCCGATAATATACCTGGCGCAATCTATTGCGAAATCTCATCTGATTTCGGACATGATGGTTTTCTTCTTGAATGGGAACAGATCTCTAATATTTTAATCAAAAACTATTCACTCTTCGACAAATGCAAGTATTAAAATTCGGAGGCACTTCGGTTGCCGACTCAAAAAATATAGACAAGGTTATATCCATCATAAAAGAGGCCGTCCTCCGCGACAGAACAGTTGTAGTCTCATCGGCTGTGAGCAAATGCACCGATACACTTATTGAGGCAGCAAAGCTCGCTGCAGACGGAAACAGCGCATACATCCAATTAATCAACAAATTAGAAGAGAGACATCTAAAGATAATAGAAGAGCTTCTAAGTGGAGAGTTCAAAGACTCTGCGGAGAGCCGAAACAGAGAGCTTTTCGATGAGTTAAAGAATATCTGTGGTGGAATCTTTATGCTGGGAGAGCTCACAACCTCCTCTCTTGATAATGTGATGAGTTACGGGGAGCTATTCTCGACCTCAATCATTAGCAAAAAACTGAGCTCTATTGGTGTAGGAAATGTGTTGGCAGACTCTAGAAAATTAGTTAAGACTATCGCTGGAGTACAACAATCAACTGTTGAGAGAGACTCTACTGAAAGAAATATCAGAGCGTTAATTGATGATTCCAACTCAAAACTATTCATTCTACAAGGTTTTATTGCAAGCGACCCTAGCGGAAGGACAACAACTTTGGGAAGAGGTGGATCTGATTATACCGCCTCCCTTGCTGCAGTTGCACTAAATGCAAGAATCTTAGAGATCTGGACAGATGTTAATGGAATGATGACCGCAGATCCAAGGATAGTCCCAGATGCCCGCACGATTGACAATATTTCATATAAAGAGGCTCTGGAGTTGTCGCACTTTGGTGCTAAAGTTGTCTATCCTCCAACAATCCAACCTGTTGTAAGTAAAAGAATTCCTATATACGTCAAAAACACCTTTGAGCCCGAAAATCCTGGAACATTGATCGAAAATCGTCCACCAGAGGGAGCCGAAAAGATCAAAGGTATCTCTGGAAGCAACAACATAGCACTACTCTCGATGGAGGGGAGCGGAATGGTCGGTATCCCTGGCTACTCAAGCCGTCTGTTCGAAGCACTTGCAAGACAAGGAATCAATATTATCCTCATCACTCAAGCATCTTCTGTCCACACAATGTGCGTTGCAGTAGACGAAGCCGACGCTCTCTCTGCAAAGAGGGCAATCGATGACGTTTTTGCTTATGAGATCTCTTTGGGAAAGGTGGAACCATTGAAAGTAGAACGTGGTTTTTCAATCTTGTCGCTTGTTGGAGACGATCTAAAGAACCAATCTGGAACTAGCGGAAGGATGTTTGATGCATTAGGACGAGAGGGGATAAATATTAGGGCGATTGCACAAGGTTCGTCAGAAAAAAATGTATCGACAGTCGTCTCTAGAGAAGATGTTGAGAGTGCAATGAGAGTAATTCACAATGAGTTCTTTGGCGATAACAGAAAGAAAATAAACCTGTTTATTGCAGGCTTCGGAAATGTCGGAAAAAGTCTGGTACAAATACTTGAATCAAAAAGAGCCTATTTCGTAGAAAAATACAACAAAGAGATTCGCATTGTCGGTCTATGCAATTCAAAAGGATTTATAATCGACAAGCGAGGTGTTAATACTGACAACTTCGTTCCAAAACAAGGGGAGATTGAGGATTTTTGTGATAACATAATTAACGCCTCACTAAAAGATAGCGTCTTTATCGATTGTACCGCCAGCCTTAAGGTCTCTCTAAAATATGTTCCTCTTTTAGAGAACGGAGTCTCTGTAGTAACCTGTAACAAAACAGCCAACTCTGCCGAGATTGAACTTTACAGAGAGATCCGCTTAGCGGCAAAAAGGGGCTCTTCTCAATTTTACTATGAGACAAATGTTGGGGCAGCGCTTCCTGTAATTTCCACAATTGAGCAGATGGTAAATTCTGGAGATAAAATCTCCAAAATAGAGGCAGTGCTTTCGGGAACGCTCAACTACTTATTCAGCAACTACAATGGTTCTGAATCATTTGCATCATTGGTTAAAAAGGCAAGAGAGCTTGGTTATGCTGAACCCGACCCTAGAACAGATCTATCTGGCACAGATGTCCTCAGAAAGGCCCTGATTCTATCGCGTGAATTGGGTTATCAAACGGAGGCTTCGGATATCTCTCAGAGAGCGTTTCTTCCCGAAGAGGTTATGAGCGGAACGGTAGAGGAGTTTTACAGCAAATTGGAGGCTTACGAGACAGAAATTTTAAAACTCTACAAAGAGACAGAGGAAGAGGGGAGACAGCTCAGATATGTGGCAACTATCAATGACGGAGTTGCAGAGATATCTCTTAAAAAGGTAGAGACAGACTCTCCTCTATTTAATCTAAAGGGTACAGATAACTCGGTTATTATAACTTCCGAAGATTATCCATCTTCAATCACTATTACAGGCGCTGGTGCTGGAGCAAGACAGACAGCATCGGGCATACTTAATGACATTCTAAAAATAAATTGATCCAAGACATGTACAAAGTAGCAATCGTAGGCGCCACCGGACTGGTTGGCACAAAAATAGCGGAAGTCCTCGAAAGGAGAGGATTCCCAGTTTCGGAACTAATCCCAGCGGCATCGGAGCGGTCTGTCGGTAAAATAATCACTTTTAAGGGGAGTGAATATTCGGTTGTTACTCCCGAAGAGGCGATTGCCCGCAAACCACACATAGCTATCTTCTCTGCAGGCGCAGCGGCATCTGCAAAATATGCTCCCCAATTCGCAGCAGTTGGCTGCAGAGTCATCGACAACTCATCATTTTGGAGGACAGATCCATCTAAAAAGCTAATCGTTCCCGAAGTCAACGGAGACGCAATAAGCGAGGATGACTTTATTATCGCAAATCCAAACTGCTCAACAATTCAAATGGTTGTTGCTCTCGCCCCTCTACACCGAAAATACAAGATAAAACGAATTGTAGTATCTACATATCAATCCGTTACTGGATCTGGTCAAAAAGGGATCTCACAACTTTTATCTGAAAGAGAAGGGGTGCAAAATCAGATTGAAAATGCCTATAAACACCAAATCGACCTCAACCTTATTCCTCAAATTGATCTATTTCTAGAGAATGGATACACAAAAGAGGAGATGAAGATGGTTAATGAGACTCATAAAATTTTATCCGATAACACTATAGCTGTTTCGGCAACAACAGTGCGTGTACCTGTAAAGGGAGGTCACTCAGAGTCTATCAATGTAACTTTTGAGCAAATTCCACAAATAGAAGAGGTTAGAAACATCTTAGTCAATGCTCCCGGAGTTGTCTTGCAAGATAGTCCACAGGAGAGTAAATACCCTATGCCAATCGAGGCAGAGGGATCGGATATGGTATTTGTTGGCAGAATCAGAAAAGATCTGTTTTGCGAACATTCTGTCAACATGTGGGTGGTAGCCGACAACCTATTGAAGGGTGCAGCCACCAATGCCGTACAGATTGCGGAATTTATAATTTCACATTTTAAAATTATCGTGTAAATTTGTACACAAATACAAACAAATGAGCAGCACATATACCGAAAACGAGATTAAGACATTAGAGTGGAATGAACACATCAGGCGCAGGCCAGGGATGTATATCGGAAAACTTGGGGATGGCTCGTCACCCGACGATGGAATTTATGTTTTAGTCAAGGAGGTTATGGACAACTCCATCGACGAATATGCAATGGGACATGGAAAAGCCATTTCTGTAAGCATCACCGACAGAATGGTTACAATTCGCGACTATGGACGTGGAATCCCTTTGGGAAGTGTTGTGGATGCTGCGAGCAGAATGAATACTGGAGCCAAGTACGACAACAAAGCATTTAAAAAGTCTGTTGGTTTGAATGGAGTTGGTATTAAAGCGGTAAATGCGCTATCCAGCAGTTTTTACATCCAGTCTTTCCGCGACGGAGAGAGCCATTGCGCTCGATTCAGTAAAGGCAACCTTGTAGAAGAGTCGAGAGTTTTGAGTTCCGAGAAGAACGGAACATTGGTCTCTTTCTATGCTGATGAGGAGCTATTTGGCAACTACACTTTTAATTTTGAATTTATTGAGTCGATGTTCAGAAACTACTCGTATCTGAACACCGGCCTTACTATTAAGTTTAATGACAAGGAGTTTATTTCTAAAAATGGTCTTTTAGACCTTTTGAACGAAGGGCTCACAAAAGAGCCTCTATACTCTCCTATCCATTTAAAGGGCGATGACATTGAGATTGCAATCACCCATGGCAACGACTATGGTGAAGGCATCTCATCGTTTGTCAATGGGCAATACACAACTCAAGGCGGAACGCACATGGCAGCATTTCGCGAAGCTGTTGCCAAAACTATCAAAGACTTTTTTAAAAAAGATTTTGATCCAAGCGACATCCGTCAATCGATGATTGCTGCAATAAGTATCAAGGTGCAAGAGCCTGTATTCGAATCGCAAACAAAAACAAAACTTGGATCGAAAGAGATTTCACCTGGAGGCGTAAGCATAAGAAACTTTATAGGCGATTTTCTTAAAGAGCATTTAGACAATTACCTGCACCGTCATCCTGAGGTTGCCGATGCGATGATGCGTAAAATTTTAGAATCTGAGAAAGAGCGCAAAGCAATTTCTGGCATACAGAAACTAGCCAGAGATAGAGCTAAGAAAGCCAATCTTCACAACAAGAAACTAAGAGATTGCCGTATTCACTATAACGAAAAGAACGAAAGAGCATCTGAGAGTACTCTATTTATTACCGAAGGTGACTCTGCAAGTGGATCAATCACAAAGAGCAGAGATGTTGGAACACAAGCAGTATTCAGTCTTAAGGGTAAACCAAAAAACCCTTACGGATTGTCGAAGAAAATTGTGTACGAAAATGAGGAGTTCAATCTTCTCCAAGCAGCCCTCAATATCGAAGAGGATCTTGAGAATCTTCGCTACAACCAAATTGTAATTGCAACCGATGCCGATGTGGACGGTATGCATATTAGATTACTCCTTTTGACATTCTTCTTGCAGTTCTTCCCCGACCTCATAAGACAAGGGCATCTGCATATTCTGCAGACACCACTTTTCCGCGTCAGGAACAAAAAGGAGACAATCTACTGCTACAATGCCGACGAGAAGGCAAAAGCCCTCAAAAAACTAGGCGACAATGCTGAGATCACCCGATTCAAAGGATTGGGAGAGATTTCGCCAGACGAATTCAAATACTTCATTGGAGAGAACATCCGCTTAGAGAAGGTACGCCTGGGAAATGATGACAATATCCCAGAATTACTCGAATTCTACATGGGAAAAAACACATACGACCGCCAGATGTTCATCAGGACTAATCTTCGACAAGAGGTTCTTATTGACGAAGATCTGTAGGCATTTTAGATTCGGAAATACATTTTTCAGATACCAACTCCCGGCGATAAAGTCCGGGAGTTTTTCCTATATACCGGCGAAAGTGTCTGTTCATTACCCGAGTACAACCAAACCCACCAATGATTGCCAACTCTTGCACAGGTAACATCTTCTTGCCCTTGAAAACCTCCTCATTAATTCTTCTCATCACACGTTCTACCCTGAAGTTGTTTACAAAATCACAGTATGAGTTCGAGCCATAATCTCTGATAGATTCCGACATATAAGTTCGGTTTGTTCCAACATCTCTTGAAAGATCTTCGATAGAGTAAGATGGCGTTAAATAGAGCTCATCCCTCTCCATCAGTAAAACTGCCTTGTCAAAAATCTCCCTTTTCAAATCGTTTACACAATACTCCGAAACATCATCTTCGCCCAATAAAGTGCTTGAGATTAACTCATGATCCAAACATTCCGAATATCTCTCCTTTCTAAAATAGGAAAACACCTTTCCTAGAATTCCCTTAATTTGCATTAGCCCTAACTCTAATTTCGTTCATCCTGATTTTACTCTTCTGCTCTTTGCACCAATCGGCAGGAGAGGCTCCGGTATATATCCTGAATGAGATACAAAAAGAGGCCATCGAACCAAAGCCTGCCTTTTGATACCAATTCGTAATCGACAAAGACCTATCTGTCATAAAGATCCGTTTTGCCTCCTCTATTCTATAGAAATTTACAAATTGGTTGAAATTCTTCTTAAAATGGTCGTTAATTACTCTTGAGACATAACTTTTGTTGCTGTAGAGATAAGATGCTACTTCATTAATTGATAGGTCTGCCCTAAGATATGGCTTCTCCTCTTCGAAATATTTAATAAGTCTACGCCTAATGTTGTCATCTCTATCATCTAATTGATCATTTGTTAAATACCCTATCTCTGAGGTTGCCTCTCTATCTCTTAGCATCTTTTCTCCCTCATTTGGCTCGTAACTCAATACTCCAGATTGTAGGTTGAACTTAAACACAACTCTTAGAAAGAGAGCTACCGAATACATAAAGATTATCATCTCCAATACCGACAAATATTTATCTAATGTCTCGAATAAAAACATCTTCAAACTAATTAGAGTGAAGAATATAAGGGTTATTCGATTAAACTTAACAATACTATCTTGGGCTCTATTAATGAAAAATGACCAGAATTTGAATACTGAATATGCTATAAACAGAGCGAGATATGCTAATGTAATCCAAATATAATTCTCTCCTAATATTCCAAAGAAGTAGAGTAATACAGAACCTGCAGAAAACATAGCCAATGAGACAATGATAACTCGATCTATTATAAAGCTCTTATAAGTTGTATAACCACCATTAGATCCAACAAAAAGTGGAGATAATAATAGCAATGGGATAAGTAAATTTTGATATAAAGGAAGGTATTCTATATCAAAGATAAAATGTTCAATTATTGTCCTGTATTCTAAAAACAGCCCAATAAGAAGAAATGAAAGGGAGAGGTTTTTAATTTCATAAATTCGTCTATCTCCATCACTTTTTGCTCCCCCTTTTTGACGAATGTACTTTAAATACAAATAAAAAGACATCGACAGAAACGCCATCGATGCCGCAAACTCCAGCCATTGCTGAATTTTGAAAAAAATCAATTCCCCACTCATTTTCCGTTTAGTTTTTGTTTGTTTAGGTAAAAACAAATATACTAAACAAAAAAATCAAATCCAATAATCGACTATCAATTAAGTACTTACTTTTTCATCTGATCAAATCCATTACCGTAGACACCCATTACGCTGCCTACTGATAAGAATGCATCACGATCTATTTCACGTACGATTTTATATACTAGATTAATCTCTGTTCGTCTTACAATCACCATTAGAACCTTTCCATCTTGTTTCGTGAACCATCCTTTAGCATCGATTACAGTCACCCCTCTACCCATCTCAGTAATTCTGTCTGCAATCTCGCTGAAGTTCTTAGAGAAAATGAAGATTTGTAATGATTGTTTGGTTCCTGAGAGCACAACATCAATTGTGTAACTAATTACAGCAATCATTAGATAACCATAAATTAAGATTGCAAAACGGTGTCCGATTGTGTCGTCGCTAGGAACAATGAATGAACTTGCGATGATGATTACGTCGATCAGGAGAATTATCCGTCCAGGCGAAACATTTCTATATTTATTGATAATAAGGGCTATAATATCGGTACCGCCCGTACTTCCTCCTTGTGTAAAGGTAATTCCAATACCAGCTCCAGAACAAGCTCCTCCTATGATAGCTGCAAGCAACTTGCCATTTTCGATAGAGATATCATTTATAAGATCGGCAGGAATTATTTGTGGTAAGAAATCCAGGAATACAGAACTGACAATGATTGCAAAGACGGTCTTTGCACCAAATCCCCTGCCTAAGATCTTTAATGCTAATCCAAGTAGAACCGCATTTATCAAAAAGAAGGTATAACTCACAGGGAATCCTGTAGCATAATATATGATAGCAGAGAGACCTGTTACGCCTCCTCCAACTAGATGATTGGGAATTAAAAAAACTACCCAGCCTATTGTATAGAGTAGAAGCCCTAATGCAATAATAATGTACTCTTTTACCCCTTTTAAGATTGCTTTACTTTTAGCGTTTTTTTCCAATTTATTTTTCCTCCTGATTTAATTTGATCGAACCCTTCTCCATAAACGCTCATTGCCGAAGTGACAGATATAAACGCCTTATCATCTGTCTCTTTTATCACTCTGCTTATCTCCGACAATTGAGACTTGCGCGCAATTATAACAAGAACCTTGCCATCTCTCTTGGAATACCAACCCATTGATGAGAGAGCAGTTACTCCTCTGCCCAGCTCTTTGCTCACTCGATCTGCAATCTCGGCAAACTTCGAAGAGAAAACAAGTATTTGGACAGATTGTTTATTCCCAGTGAGAATCATATCTACAACATAGGAGAATGAGACCATCTCTATGTATCCGTACACTACATCTTGAAGCTCTTTTCCTGGAAGTAAGATAACCGATCCGATAATGATCAGATCACAAAAAATAAATACTCTTCCAGGAGATGTCTCCCTGTATTTTGAAATAATGATTGCGATGATATCGGTTCCTCCAGTACTGCCACCTTGCATAAAGATAATTGCAATACCAATACCGCTCATTGTTCCTCCAATCAGAGCATTGATCAGCTTCTCCTCGATATCAGAGACCCATGGTATTAGTGGCAGAAATTCGAATAGAATCGCAGCCATTAATATACAGTAAATGGTTTTAAAACCAAACCCTTTACCCATCACCATCATTCCTACTAACAGTAGCAGTGCGTTTATTGTAAGATATGTGTAAGACACAGGGATTGATGTTGCATAATAGACAACAGAAGCCAAACCACTAAGTCCACCACCTGCAATTTGATGAGGAATCAAGAAAGCCGTCCAACTAAAGGCAAAGATTATTAGTCCGATGGTCATTATAAAGTATGACCTTACGGTTTTAAAAACTGTATTTGTTTGCATATATGTATATTAATTCTTAGAATGTTATCATCAGTTCGGATCTGGAGTAAAGAATAGCTCCTCCTCTAAGAACGACCTTATCTGTGCAGACTTGGCACGTCAGGGTTCCTAATCTCTTAGAAATTTGCTTGGCAGTTAGTTCACTCTTGCCTAATCTTTTACTCCAATATGGGGCTAAGGTGCAGTGAGCGGAGCCGGTGACAGGATCCTCGAGCAGGGTTGCTTGTGGTGTAAAGAAGCGCGAGACGAAGTCGCAATCCTTTCCAGGGGCAGAGACAATTACACCACCCTCTCCGAGATTGATTGTATCGAAGATGTTCCTGTCGATAATGATTCTTTCAACATCTTCTTGTTTGTCATAAATTAAGAGGTAATCTCTCGACTTGTATACCTCTTTTGGTTTGATACTTAACGCATCAAAAATCTCTTTAGGCAATTCACTTTTTAGTCCCTCTCTTAAAGGAAACTCCATTTCATAGCCTTCGGAGCATCTCTTAACTATAAGTTCTCCCGACACAGTTCTGAATTTAATTGTGTCGCGCATATAGCCAGTCTGAGAAAAAATAATGTGAGCAGATGCCAAAGTAGCATGCCCACATAAATCCATCTCGATATCGGGAGTAAACCATCTCAGTCTGAAATACTGTCCATCCGGGACTACAAAAGCAGTTTCGGGAAGATTGTTCTCAGAGGCGATACTTTTTAGCAGATCATCGCCGGGATATTCCGGCAGCAGTACTACTGCTGCCGGATTACCACCAAACAATCTGTCTGTGAATGCATCTACCTGAAATGATGTTATTTTCATTAGCAAACGATATTAATAATCTTGTTAGGAACAATGATCACTTTTTTAACAGAGCCTCCTGCAAGATATTTTGAAGTATTTTCATCTGCCATTACAGCCTCTTCAATCTCTTTAACAGTTAATCCTCTCGAAAGTGTCAATTTAAATCTCAACTTTCCGTTGAATGAAACTGGATATTCAAAACTATCTTCAACTGTGTATGCAGCATTATATTCTGGGAACTTAGCACTGCTTATACTCTCCTTGTTACCAAGTCTGTTCCATAACTCCTCAGCAATATGAGGTGCAAATGGAGATAATAGAATCAACATTGGCTCTAAAATCTCTCTCTTGTTGCAAGACAACTCCGACAACTCGTTAAGCGCAATCATGAAAGCACTGATACTTGTATTGAAAGAGAAGTTTTCTATATCATCTTCAACCTTTTTAATGAGTTTATGCAATGATTTCAACTCTGCAGGAGTAGCCTTTTCGTTACTTACAAAGAACTCCTCTTTGTTGAAGAACATTCTCCAGAATCTCTTTAAGAAGCGATGAACTCCATCAATACCTTTTGTGTCCCAAGGTTTCGATTGCTCAAGTGGACCTAAGAACATTTCATACATTCTTAGTGTATCTGCACCATAGTTCTCACAAATCATATCTGGATTTACGACGTTGAACATAGACTTACTCATCTTTTCAACAGCCCAACCACAGATATACTCTCCATTCTCTAATTCAAATTCTGCAGAGGCATACTCTGGCATCCAAGCTTTGAAAGCCTCCATGTCGAGTCTGTCATTTGTAACAATATTCACATCAACATGTATCTCTGTAGTATCGTATTTTTCTTTTAGTCCAAGTGAGACAAATTTATTAGTACCCTTAACTCTATATACAAAGTTAGAACGACCTTGGATCATTCCTTGGTTTATCAATTTTTTGAAAGGCTCCTCTTCGCAGATATATCCCATATCGAATAAGAACTTATTCCAAAAACGAGAGTAGATCAAGTGACCTGTTGCATGCTCGGTACCTCCAATATAGAGGTCAACATTTCTCCAATAGCCATTTGCCTCTTTACTTACTAAGGCTTCAGTATTGCGAGGATCCATATATCTTAGGAAATATGCACTACTTCCAGCAAAGCCTGGCATTGTACTTTTCTCTAAAGGATATCCGTTATAAGTCCAGTTTTCTGCTCTTGCCAATGGCGGTTCGCCTGTTTCGGTTGGCAAAAATTTATCAACTTCTGGCAATTGTAATGGTAGATTTTCGAAAGGAAGCGGAGTAGCTATGCCATCTTTATAGTAAATTGGAAATGGTTCTCCCCAATATCTTTGGCGCGAGAAGATTGCATCTCTAAGTCTATAATTGATCTTTCTTTTACCCAATCCTCTCTTCTCCACCTCTTCAATTGCAGCTGGAATCGCCTCTTTTACAGACATTCCGTTAAGGAAACCAGAATTGCACATAACCCCCTCTTTTGCATCAAAGCTCTCTTGCGAAATGTCGCAACCTTCGATTAAAGGAATTATAGGCAGATTAAAATGTCTTGCAAACGCGTAGTCACGACTATCGTGCGCAGGAACTGCCATAATAGCTCCAGTTCCATAACCAGCTAACACATATTCAGAAATCCAAACAGGAATTTTATCACCTGTAAATGGGTTGATTGCATATGATCCAGAGAAGACACCTGTCACCTTTTTGGTCTCAGCCATTCTCTCTCTCTCTGTCTTCTTAGCTGTAAATTTTAAATATTCATCAACTTCGCTCTTTTGCTCTGAGGTTGTTAAAATTGAGACCCACTCGCTCTCTGGAGCTAAAACCATAAATGTTACTCCAAAAACTGTGTCTGCTCTTGTTGTGAAGATAACCATATCGAAATCTTCGCTGCCATTACTTACTTTGAAGGTCATCTCAGCACCCTGCGATCTTCCAATCCAGTTACGCTGCATCTCCTTCAATGAGTCGGTCCAATCAACTTTATCTAGGTCGGCAAGGAGTCTTTCTGCATAAGCAGATACTCTTAGTTGCCATTGTTTCATCTTCTTTTGCTCAACAGGATGTCCGCCTCTAACCGAAAGCCCCTCTTTTACCTCATCATTAGCCAAGACAGTACCCAAAGCGGCACACCAGTTAACAGAGGTCTCGCCAAGATATGCTATTCTGAATTGCATTAGGATCTCCTCTTTCTTAGCCTTGTCGAAATTCTGCCACTCTTGAGCAGTAAATGGCTCATATTCACCACAAGCTGCATCAAGTTGAGAAGAACCAAACTGCTCAAAATGAGCCTTTAAAGTCTCTATTTTCTCTGCTTTTTGAGTTTTATTGTTGTACCAATGGTTAAACATTTCGATAAAAGCCCATTGTGTCCATTTATAGTACTCTGGCTCACATGTTCTCACCTCACGATTCCAATCATAAGAGAATCCGATTCTATCAAGTTGTTCTCTATATCTGGCTATATTTTTCTCAGTTGTAGTTGCTGGATGTTGCCCTGTTTGAATTGCATACTGTTCTGCTGGCAAACCGAATGCATCATATCCCATCGGATGGAGTACGTTGAATCCTTTCAACCTTTTGAATCTGCTAAAAATGTCGCTTGCTATGTATCCCAGTGGATGGCCAACATGAAGGCCCGCTCCCGATGGATATGGGAACATGTCAAGAACATAAAATTTTGGTTTTGAAGGATCTGCTTCTACTTTGAATGTCTTTGAGGCAGCCCAGTATGCCTGCCACCTCTTTTCGATGTCGTTAAAATTATACTCCATGTCGCTTAATGATTACAAGCGACAAAAATAATAAAAAAAGCTATCTCTTTAGACGAAATTCTATAGGTATAGAAATTCTTGTGCGAACTGGTTGTGTACCTATCTTTGCTGGCTTCCATTTTGGAGATGCCTTTACTACCCTTACTGCCTCTTGAGCAAGCAACAAGTCTGCAGATTCAAGTACACTAACGTCTCCAACCTCTCCATTTTTTTCGATGATAACCTCAACTATTACTCGTCCTTGAATGCCCTCTTTGATTGCCTCTACAGGGTATTTCATGTTGGCATAAACCCATCTTTTCAAGAATTGTCTTTCGTCTCCATGTAAAAACTGAGGTCGAGAAGTCACTTCAGAAATTGAAAAGATTCCTGTCTCTACGCTCTTGTCCTGATCTGTTGCAAATGCAGTTCTACGAAGCATCCCAAATCTGTCGGAGACTGTTTGTAACATAGCAAATGCATAGTCGCAAATATCCTCCATTTGCTTATAGTCAAGAAGGGATGGTGTATCTTTCAATGAGTGATATTCACGATGTAAGCCGGTAGTTATAAGGGTTACAGGAACACCTGACTGACTGAAAGGTTGGTGATCAGAAGGGAAATAATCTCTATTCGAAAACAGAGGATCTAGAACTAGTGTCTTAGCTTTTAATTGATTATAAATATCGCTCAACTCAATATTTGGAAGGACCGTATAAAGAGTAGGACGATTTAATCCACCAGAGCGTCCAACCATATCGAGATTAAGCATAAAGTGAATCTTATCTTTTTGTTTAAAGGCTCTATTCACAAAGTACCACGAACCAGTCATTCCGCTCTCCTCAGCACCAAATGCAACAAAGATCACAGATCTTTTGAACAGAATCCGTCTTTCAGACACCATTTTAGCTATCTCTAACATACAGGCAACTCCCGAAGCATTATCATCTGCACCTCTGTATATCATAACAGAGTCTCTTCCATTATATTTAATCGTCTCGTATCCGAGATGATCCATATGAGCTCCAACAACTATATATTCGTTTTTTAAACTTTTATCAGTTCCTTCTACTATACCTAAAATGTTGCGAGAATATATCGTATCTCCTTTTGTAGAGACAAAAGAGAAATCTTGACCCTCTCCTGGAAAAAACAGTGTAAGACCATATTCCTGCATCCTCTTTGAGATGTAGTCAGCTGCCTTTTTTTCACCTTCGGAGCCACCTCTTCTCCCCATTAATGAGTCTGCTGTCAGAACATTTACATGCCTTTTCAGAGCATCCTGAATTTCTGTCTGAGAGAAAAGCGAAGCAGGAGCTAATAAAAGAGCTGCTAGCAGGAGTGATTGGAATAGATTCTTAAATACTGTTTTCATGATTTTAATTTTATCTAGATGGTAGAACCTCGAGCCAGTAACCGTCTGGATCGGAAATAAAATAGATACCCATTTGTGGATTTTCATAGCAAATGCAGCCCATCTCTTCGTGAAGTTTATGAGCTTGATCGAAGTCGTCGGTTCTGAAAGCAAGGTGAAACTCATTGTCTCCAAGGTTATAAGGGCGATCCCAATCTCTCAACCATGTAAGTTCTAATTGATGAGTTGTTTGATTGTCCGATAGGTAGACGATAATAAACGAACCGTCTGCAGGCTCTATTCTTCTCACCTCTTTTAGACCTAATGCTTTGTCGTAAAACTCGATACTCTTTGCTAAGTCTTTAACGTTTATATTATTATGAACAAATTTAAAAGTTGACATCTTCTATTTACTATGATAATCTTTGGTATTATTTTCTCACAAAATGGGGCATCTCAAATGGAATCTCAATTGAAAACTCAACTAAACCCGCAATCTTTCCATCTTTCATCCAAGGAGTCTGATGAATTAATTTTTTTACACCATTTTTCTCAATCGTATAAGAGTTTGATTCCCCTGTTTCGAGAAAACGTTGAATCATCTCCCATGATTTTGCACCATGACAATCTTTAAGGTTCTTTCCAATAAGATTCCCGTAAGATTCGAAAATCTTACGGGCTCTCTTATTTTGATATATTACTACAGAATCAAGATCGCTAACAGTTACTCCGCATCCGATCTCTTCTGCCCAATCAAATTTTTCCATTCAACTATTTTTTATAGAAAGGCATTTTAACAACCTTAGCTTTAAGCAGTTTATCTCTTACTTTTATAAAGATTTCAGTCTCTGCTTTTGCAAAAGCTGTTGCAACATATGCCATACCTACTGCCTTTTTAACTGCAGGGCCCATTGTTCCAGATGTCACAACTCCAATCTCTGTGCCAGACTGGTCACAAACAACATATCCATGTCTTGGAATACCTCTGTCTAGTAGTTCGAAACCAACTAATTTTCTGGCAACACCTTGCTCTTTATGTCTTAGAAGCAACTCTTTATCCAAAAAGTCACCTTTTGCTTCGCTGAACTTAGTAATCCAACCTAAGCCAGCTTCAATAGAAGAAGTTGTATCGTCGATATCATTACCATATAGGCAGAATCCCATCTCTAAGCGAAGAGTATCGCGAGCGCCTAAACCTATTGGCATAATTCCCTCCTCTTTACCTGCTTCAAAAACAGCATTCCATAGTTTTTCGCCATCTTCGTTAGCAACATATATTTCGCATCCACCCGAACCTGTATAACCGGTTGTAGATAAAATTGCGTTTGGAATACCTGCAACAGTCAGCTTCTTGAACGTATAGTACTCCATATTCTCAATCTCTTGATCACAGATTCTTTGAATAACCTTAAGTGCAAGAGGACCTTGAACTGCTAATTGGCAAATCTCTTCAGAAGCGTTGTAAAGCTCTTTTCCTGGAGTTAGTCCAAATTTTGGAGCAATTGAACAAAGGTGATTCCAGTCTTTATCAATATTAGCAGCGTTCACAACTAGAAGATATGTTTCGCTGTCTATACAATAAACTAAAAGATCATCAACAATACCGCCTTTTCCGTTAGGGAAACAAGAGTATTGAACCTTTCCTGGAGTAAGAACTGCGGCGTCGTTTGATGTAGTATATTGAACAAAAGCAAGGGCTTTTGGACCTTTAACCCAAATCTCTCCCATGTGCGAAACATCAAATACTCCTACCGAGTTTCTCACGTGATTATGCTCTTCGTTAATACCAATATATTCAACGGGCATGTTATACCCGGCAAAAGGAACCATTCTAGCGCCTCTTTCGATGTGCTTTGCAGTAAATGCAGTTGTTTTCATAATATTACTTTATATGTAGTTTTTGATTAATGTCATAAATCCAAACATCTTCTGGAGAGAAGTCATACTCTAATAACTTCCGTCTCTCGTTATATGCGTCATTTGCGTTGTTGAATCCGCCTGAGGCTACAACCTTAAAGCCATTTTTGAAGTTAAGTACGATTGGTTTAAAATTACCTTTTTTAAGATAATTCACCATTTTTTGTGCATTTGCATCCTCTTTAAAACTTCCTGCAATCACATAAAACTTATAATCCGCAGAATTATTGACGATTGGCGCAGACTTTTGCGGCTGTACCTGCTGCTTTGATTGAGTGACAGCTTGAGGCTTTTGTTGTGTAGACTGTTGTTGAACAGCCTGAGGTTTTTGCTGTGTACTTTGCGGTTTTTGCTGAGTAGCAGTCTGCTTTTTGTCTGCTTTTTGCTGCTGATTAGCAGATGAATCCACTCCTGTATAAGGATTTAAGATTGCAGACGATGTGTCTCCAACGATCATTGTATCCCTTTGAGCAAGTTTAATTGAATCGATAATTCTCTGCTCTTCGGATCTTCTTTCGGCTGCCTGCTTGATTGCCTCTAAATCTTCGGATGTCTCCATTCCGAGTTTTGATCTTAGCCAATCACAACTACTTACGCTCACCGCTGTGATTATGAGAATGATAACCAACCTGATGCTTTTCATGATAAACGATGTTTAAAGGAGATTCTATTCTTACAAAAGTAACTATTTTGGGGATAAGTCAAAAATAAATGTATATTTACATTAGCTACATCAAAACACACAAGTCATGTCAACTTTCTTCAGTCAGATCAAGTCTGTAGTAAATTTCTCGGACCATGTGGACATTCCTGGAACGATCGAGAACATCAAAAAAGGTATAGATTTTAAAGGGCCCAATGTCTGGATCCTTGCATTTGCAATCATTGTTGCTTCGGTTGGACTTAATGTCAATTCGATTCCAGTTATAATTGGAGCTATGTTAATCTCTCCTCTAATGGGGCCGATTATTGGCGCTGGCTTATCAGTTGGGATTAACGATTCTGAATTGCTCAAGCGCTCCTTGAAAAATCTTGCAATCATGGTAGCAATTAGTCTAATTGCTTCGTCTGCCTTTTTCGCCATCTCTCCGTTGACACTAGAAGAGCCTACCGAACTATTGGCGAGAACAAAACCCACTATCTATGATGTCTTTATTGCATTTTTTGGCGGGCTCGCAGGTATAGTTGAGGGCTCTAGAAAAGAGAAAGGGACTGTTATTGCCGGTGTCGCAATTGCTACTGCGCTTATGCCTCCATTATGCACAGCCGGTTTTGGAATCGCAAGTCTGAATTTTAAATTTTTTATTGGAGCTATCTATCTGTTTTTCATCAACTCTTTCTTTATTTCACTTGCCACCTTTGTCGTTGTCCGCTATTTAAAGTTTCCATATGTTAAGCTAGCCGATCCAATTAAACAGAAAAAGGTAAGAAGATCGGTGTCAATTTTCGCAATCATCATGATAGTACCAAGTATCTATACAGCTGTAATGGTCGTTAGAGAGAGTCGATTTAGTTTGAATGCGTCTGCAGTTGTTGCTGAAAACAGAAATTTTTCTGACAAATATATTATTGGTCATACTGCAAATGTAAACTCAGAACCATTTAAATTAGAGATTACTTATGCGGGAGCTCCTTTAACAGAAGCAGAGAGAGAAACTATCTTTAAATCCGCAGAAAGACATAAAATTAAGAAGGAGAATATTGTGCTAAAGCAGAGCATCTTCGGGAAAGTTGAGAGTGAAAAGGGTGAGACATTAAAGGCACTATTCGATAGAACAGAAGAGAACATTGAACAGAAAAATAGAAAAATTGACAGTCTTAAAACTGAAATAAATGCTCTAAAAGGGACTCAAATAGATAATAAACAGCTCGAAGCCGAGATTAACATTAATTATCCAGGTCTTGAGTATGCAACTTTTGCCTCAGCTACAGACACAACAAAAGAGAAGGGAAAAGGAAAAATTGTTATCATTGTAGCAAAATGGAAAAAACCAATCTCAACATCTCAGAAAGAGAAATTGAGACAATGGGCAATAGTTAGGCTCAATGCCGATAATGTAAAAATATACCAGGACTAGTTTGACATACCTGTTTTTATATCTACAGTTTATACTTGGATCGTTGTTATATAACGAGCCCGATACCGTCAAAATATCATTCTTTGGCGATTTGATGCAGCATAAAGAGCAACTCTCATCTGCATTAAAGAGGGGAGCAAATCCAAACCAATCGTCATCTTACGACTACTCTTGCTATTTCAAGAACATTGCCCCAATCCTTCAAGATGCCGATTACTCTGTTGTTAATATGGAGACAACTTTTCCGGCACCACCTTTCTCTGGATATCCAGTATTCGGATCGCCAGCTTCTCTTGCTAGAGAAACAAAGGAGGCAGGTTTTGATCTATTTTTATCTGCAAATAATCACATTTGCGATAGAAAAAGTTCGGGAATCTCAGGAGCCATAAATCTTTTCGACACTCTAAATGTAGATTATATTGGAATTTATCGAGACAGTGATCACGAGGAGAAAAGCTATCCCCTGATTAAAGAGATCTCAGGGATTAAAGTCGCATTCCTTAACTACACTTATGGGACAAATGGGCTAAAAACACCTACGCCGTTTATAGTTAAAAGGCTCGACTCTGCGACAATAAAGAGAGATATCTTTAGAGCTACCTTATACAAACCAGATGTTATAATTGCCTGCATCCACTGGGGCGAAGAGTATAAATTAAAGAACAATTCTGAGCAACTAAAATGGAAGAGCCTGTTTAATCGAAATGGTGTAAAGATTATCATAGGATCTCATCCACATGTACCTCAAAATTTTGAACATACAGAATCAGGCGACTCAATATCAGATATAACTCTCTTTTCTCTTGGAAATTTTATCTCAAATATGAGTACCCCTTTTACTAGAATCGGTCTATGCGTGACATTAAATCTAAAAAAATGTAACAATGGCAAAGTGACCATTCTTAAACCAGATTATGAGTACCTTTGGACTACAAGACCAGGAGAGTTCGAAAAAGGATACTCAGTAATTAGAATCAAAGAGTTCCTCGACAAACCAGAAAGGTTCAAAGTTCGAGACTCATACGATAAAATGAAACACTATTATTCCATACTTACGAAATGACCGACAAAATCATTACACTCAAAGAGATAGATCCATCAGACATATATGGAGTCAACAATAAATTATTTGATCTTTTTTCGGGATACTTTCCCAAACTAAGAATCGCAGCCCGTGGGTCTGAAATCTATTTGAAGGGGGCAGCGACTGAGATCAAAAAATTTGAGGAAGCGCTCAATGAGCTTATTAAGATTCGAAGCAAAAAAAGTCGGCTGAACGAAGATGATGTCAATTCTCTGATGGAGGGAAGTTTGTCAAATATTCACTCCGAGGAAGAGAGCGATATAATTGTTTTTGGAACAGAAGGAAAGATCGTTAGAGCTCGGACACCTAATCAAAAAAAATTAGTAAAAAGCTACTATTCAAACGACCTGATTTTCGCCCTAGGTCCAGCTGGATCGGGGAAGACCTATACTGCTATTGCTTTAGCAGTGAGAGCTCTGAAAAACAAAGAGGTAAAGAGACTAATTCTAACCAGGCCCGCTGTTGAAGCTGGGGAGAGACTTGGATTCCTTCCTGGAGACTTGAGAGACAAATTAGATCCATATTTACAGCCGCTCTACGATGCTCTAAGAGAT
>JASDTB010000007.1:0-14383 GCA_041441455.1 Bacteroidales bacterium | reverse complement strand
GCCTTGATGGAGGAGGGTATTATTCAGATTGCCCCATTAGCATATATGAGAGGAAGAACACTTGATAGCGCATTTGTTATCTTGGACGAAGCTCAAAACACAACATTAGGTCAGCTAAAGATGTTTCTGACAAGAATGGGTGGCAATGCAAAATTCATCGTAACAGGTGATGCTACCCAAATTGACCTGCCACGAAGATCAGACTCTGGGTTACTCAAAGGTGTACAGCTTGTCGGAAAAATCAAAGGGGTGAAAGTCGTAAACTTCGACAAAGCGGACATCGTCAGACATCCGCTTGTCGGTAAAATAGTTGATGCTTTTGAGAAATCAGGAGAGAACGCTTCCGAATAGCTCTCCAGTGTTCATCCCATCCTTAATGGTGTGTGCGCCATTAACAAATACATGTTCAATTCCTGAAGCATACTGATGAGGCAGCGCAAAAGTTGCTTTATCAATAATTGTATTTGGGTCAAAAACTACTATGTCAGCTTTATAGCCTGGATTTAAAAGTCCTCTATCTTTTAGTCCTAAGCGAGATGCTGGTAATGAAGTACACTTCATAATAGCTCTCTCCAACGACATAAGCTTTTCGTCTCTGCAATACTTACCAATAAATCTTGGGAATGTACCATAAGAGCGAGGATGAGGCATTGTCTCTCCAAGTTTTCCAAAAGGAGAATAGACACTTCCGTCCGATGCAGGCATTCCTAAATCGTGCGATAAGAACAATTTAACATTCTCTTCGCGCATAGCAAAGCCAATTATACTCACTGAGACCCTCTCCGAGATGAGTAACTCACGAATAAACTCCCAATCTGATACTCCATTTATTTGAGCACACTCTTTAACGCTCTTGCCTATATATTTTTTATTTTCGGGGAGAGTACATGATGTCACAACGACATTACCAGAGCCGCCAAGTCTCTTGATTCTTGAGTCGGCATACTCTCCAATTAGTTTTGATTTTTCGGTATCTTTTAGTCGTGCAACAACTTCGTCGGTTGTTCCCTGCCTGTCATTCATAGGAATAAAAGATGACATTCCTGTTGAGAAAGCAATATATGGATATCTGTCAAAAGCTATATCTAACCCAGATTTTTTAGCATCTTCTATCAATTTAATCAATGAAGAGGCTTTGTGCCAATTCGCTGCATTTTGCGCTTTTAAGTGAGAAATCTGTAATCTTACACCAGAGGCTTGTGCTATCTTAATAGCCTCACTTACCGACTCCTCTACCCTGTCATCTTCGTTACGCATATGAATAGCAAAGAGTCCGCCATATCTTGCAACAACTTTACACAGTTCAACAATCTCCTCATCGGGAGCATATGATCCTGGTGTGTACTCAAGTCCACATGAAATTCCTGCAGCCCCTTGCTCCATTGCAGCACTAACGATGCCGATCATTTTGGACATATTGTCCGAAGTAGCTGGAACATTATTGTCGCCAACAACGAATGATCTGAGTTGTCCTTGCCCTATGAATGATTTATAGTTAATTCCAATATTGCCGGCAGACAATGCACCATAAAACGCAGCAGCACTCTCCCATTTAGCCGAAGGAAAAGGACTATCTCCGCAGTTTCCACCAATATCTAAAGTGACTCCCTGATAGATCTTGCTATCACCAAGAGGAGCGTCGAAAAGGTTACCGTCTGTATGAGTGTGAAGGTCGATAAACCCTGGAGAGACAGCTTTGCCCTTGGCATTAATAATCCTGTCTGCAGAACGGCCAAGATCACCGATAGCCGATATCTTTCCATCCTTGATACCAACGTCTGCCTTATAAGGAGACCTTCCATCACCGGCATATACTAAGCCACCACGAATAATTGTATCGAATCTCGATGAAATCTTTATTGAGGCAAAAGATTCATTGATTCCTAATCCCATAGCTGCTCCTGCAAAGATTGCCTTTTTAATGAAGTCTCTCCGTTCCATGTTTTGGTAAGTTATGTTTTATTTCTTAGTTTGACGTATTTGCACTCCTTCGGTTTTATAAACTTTGAATACCCCTTGTTCAGAATAAACTAAATAGGCATCCATAGTTGCATCGGCTGCCAAAATCTCTTTTGCCTTGTCTAATCCGACAACCATAAGAACCGTGGCCATAGCATCTGCAGTCATTGCATCTTTTGCAATCACAGTTGCACTCAATAAATTATGTTTTACAGGCTCACCTGTAGAAGGGTCGATTGTATGTGAAAACTTCTCGCCATTCTCCTCATAATATTTTCTATAATTACCCGAAGTTGCAAGTCCTCTCCCAGTTAATTCAACTATATCTTGAACGTCTTGACCAGGTATATTATTTCCATCAACAGGTTTATCTATCGCAATAGTCCATAGCTCCCCTCTGGAGTTTTTACCCTTACACATAATCTCACCACCAATTTCCACTAAGTAATTTTCTATTCCTCTACGATCGAACTCTTGAGCGATTACATCGGCAGTATAACCTTGAGCAATTGCATTAACATTTATAGTAACTCGAGGATCTGTTTTAACAACTTTGCCATTCTCAATCTTGATCTTATCCATCCCGGTAAATGCCTTTATACTATCGAGCTTTTGGTCGGTAACTGACTCTTTATTTTTAAATCCAAAACCCCAGATATCAAAAAATGGTGCTGCCGAGATATCAAATGCTCCATTACTGATCTTTGTTATCTCAACCGACCTATTGAAAACATTTATAAAAAGGGTGTCAAGAGCTACCTCTTCATTCATGTTTACTGCAGAGATTATTGATTTATTATTATAAACCGACAATGAGTTGTCAATCGCAACTAAAATAGAATCCACAATGTTATTCAATGAGTCTGCTGAAGCATACTCGTAAACTATATGATAGGTAGTTCCTTGTGTAAAGCCATCTATAACTTTATACTCTTTTGACTGCTTGCACGAGGTAAGTGAAAGTAGGACAACCGGAATAAGAACCGGTAATAGTTTAGAAAATTTCATTTTGACTAATAATTTGGCACAAATTTAGAATAAAAAAAATATCTTTGTATGTTATAAGATATAAGTAAACTAAAGAAAATGATGAAATCTATCGGAGCCTGGGTAAAGATCCTTTTAATATTGGTCATATTGCTGCCATTTGCAGCATGCAAAAAGAGCGAGAGCAGCAGTACTACTACAAACTATATGACCGGAACTCTATACATCGATGTTCCACAATATATGACTGCTTCAAAGAAAATTACTTTATCAGCAAGAGGCATTACAGATCCTGTTGATAGTATCACCTATATGTGGATTACAAAAGGGTTTTTGAAAGATACTGTATATGGACAAACCGTAGAGGTCACTGCACCATCAAAATTTGGGGCTTATTCGGTAACTGTAGAATTGACTCACGCAAGATATGCTAAGAAAACAACTTACAAAAGCACAATTGTCATTAATCCAGAATCAGCTGAGAGTTTCAGTGGTGTAGATAAAGGATCTAATTTCATGGTAGATGCAAGAGATAATAGAAAATATTACTACTCTACAATAGGCAATCTACAATGGTTTAATGAGAATCTTGATTGGGCAGGGGCTGGTGTCGCATACCAATCATCAGATGCTATCAGGCCAATTTATGGCAGACTTTACACATGGAACGAAGCTACAGGTGCTGTTTCTGCTACTGGTTTAGGTTCTGGTCCTCAAGGAATCTGTCCTCAGGGTTGGAGAGTTCCTACAAATCAAGATTGGGAGGATTTAGCTAAAGCACTAAATAACAACTTATCAATCAGCTTCGATAATAATTGGGCTGGACTAGGAGCAAAGTTATCTGTTAAAGCCTACTTAAATGGAAGTTCAATTTGGAAATATAGTGCACTAAGCACTCCAGCAAACGCTTTTAAGTTCAACGCTCTTCCAGCAGGATATTCAACTACTGAATTAGGTTACTTCAAGGGTATTCAAGAGTATGCGTTTTGGTGGTCATCTACTCAAAAAGATAATAACAGTGCGTTTTACAGATATATTTACTATGATAGCCCTGATTTCCCATACAATTTTACTGGAAAAACAGCATTTGCTGCTTCGGTAAGATGTGTGAGAACTTATGATATTTAAATCACAAACAATTAAAACAATAGAAAACATGAAACTTTCAAAAGGTGTTATTACATTGCTTGTAATACTTGGTTTTGTTCTTATACTTTTCTTCTGGATTAAGGGCGCATATAATGGAATGGTCTCTAAAGAGGAGCAAGTTACTTCAGCTTGGTCGCAAGTTGAGAATGTTTATCAACGTAGAGCCGATCTTATTCCAAATCTCGTTGCTACAGTAAAAGGCTATGCAGCTCATGAGAAAGAGACTCTCGAAGGGGTAATAAATGCTAGATCGAAAGCTACTCAAACAACTGTTGACCCTACTAAGATGAATGAAGAGAGTATCAAAAAATTCCAAGCAGCTCAAGGCGAACTTAGTTCTGCTTTAGGAAGATTGATGGTTATAGTTGAAAGATATCCTGACCTTAAGGCCAATCAAAACTTTTTAGAATTACAAGCTCAACTTGAGGGTACTGAAAACAGAATTACTGTCGAAAGACAAAAATTCAATGAAATAGCTCAAGGTTACAACACATATATCCGTCAATTCCCTAAAAACATTATTGCGGGAATGTTCGGTTTCGAGAGAAAAGCCTATTTCGAGGCAAAAGAGGGAAGTGACGTTGCGCCTAAAGTAGAATTTTAAGGTGAGCGCCTCTGAATTCCTTTCAAAGGCAGACCAGTCGAGAATTGTTCAGTCCATCGAGGCTGCCGAAAAGGACACATCTGGAGAGATTCGTGTCCATATTGAGACTTATTGTAAAGAGGAAAACCCTCTAGATAGAGCCGTTTATATTTTTAACAAACTTAAAATGAATGAGACAGCTCTTAGAAATGGTGTTCTGATATACATTGCCTTTAAATCGAGAAAACTTGCGATCATAGGAGATTCTGGAATTAACAAAGTTGTTCCAATCAACTTTTGGGATGAAGTTTACGCTCTGATTTTACAACATATCAAAACTGGAGATCCCGCTTCGGGAATTTGTGCCGGTATTGAGTTAGCTGGAAGTAAACTTAAAGAGTTCTTCCCATACACTAGTAATGACATTAATGAGCAGAGCGATGAAATCTCATTTGGGGAATAGCAGATTAATCCTGCTTGCTGTACTATGGTTGATAACGATAGTACCAGCATTGGCACAGGTACCTGCACGTCCTGAGCCTCCGCGATTAGTTAATGACTTAGCACAGGTTTTCACTCAAGAGGAGGCAACTGCTCTTGAACAAAAACTGGTAGATTTTTCAAATAAAACATCGAACCAAATAGTAGTCGTTACTATACCCGATCTTAATGGTTATGAGCCTTCTCAAATGGCTTACCAGATTGGTGAAACATGGAAAGTAGGTCAGGCTAAATTCGATAATGGGGTAGTAATTTTAGTAAAGCCTAAGCAGGGTAATAGTAGAGGAGAGGCATTTATAGCAACTGGTTATGGATTGGAAGGAGCACTTCCAGATGCTATTTGTAAAAGAATTGTAACCAACGAAATGATTCCTTCATTTAGAAATAACAACTATTTTGAAGGGATTAGCAAGGCAACAGATGTTGTAATGAAGATCGCTTCGGGAGAGTACAACTCCAGTGAATATGCCGCTAAAGGTGCCGAGGGTGGTGCTTTTGCTGCAATAGCTGTAGTAATCATTATCGTGATAATCTTTATTGTATTAATTAGCAGAAAAAATGGTCCGACCAACCTCGGTGGAGGAAATAGACGCGGGCCAAGTGCAATAGACCTTCTTATTCTAGGATCTCTAATGTCTGGAGGCGGTAGAAGCTCTGGCGGTGGATTTGGGGGCTTTGGAGGTGGCGGAGGCGGTGGCTTCGGCGGATTTGGAGGTGGAGGCTTTGGCGGAGGTGGAGCTGGTGGAAGTTGGTAATTTACTCAATGTCCCAAATACCAGCAGCTTTCTCTAATTTTACTAATGCTTCGGATTTATTGTACATAGTCTCAAAATACATAATTAATACAGAATCGTAAGTACGTTGAGCATCTAAGACTTCTAAGAACGGGGTATCGCCTTTGCGGTATCCCGTTTTCTTTTCATCTAAAACGTCTTTGGCATTAATTAGAAGTCCATTTGAATATGACTTAAGCTGTTTATCTAATTTTAGATAGTTATTATATGACTCTATAATCTCTGTCTCCATTACCTGAACTGCACTTTTGTATTTCAACTCTGCTTGTTGAATTTTACTTCTTGCGGCCTTAACTTCTCCATTATATAGTTTTGTAGATATTGGGATTGGAATTGACAGTGATACAGAAAAATCTCTATGAAAAGGAGAGGGTGCAATCTCATTTTTAGCCTCTTTGTGCAAATTAAGCCCTACTGCAATTTCAAAATCAGTATTATTAGATGTCTTGGCAACTCGCAAACCCTTTTCAGATAAATCAATTCCCGATGCAGCAGCCAAAATATCTGCTCTCTTCGAAGGTGCCTCACGAAGTAATTCCGAAAGGTTAAATTGCCTAACGTGTTTTATTGTTGTTGTAGAAGGGACAATAACTGTATCTGCGGCGCTTACACCGCAAACATTTGTTAAATTTAAATATGCATGTTGAAGTTCTACTTCGCTATTTAAAAGCTCATTATACATAATTCCAGCCTCAACCCTACTCTGTTTGGCATCTATCTCACCTATCCAACCCTCAACCTGCCTCAAACTATCAATAGCAACTAATTCCCTTACCATCTGATAGGTACTCATCTGAACATCAAAAAGTCGCTGTTTTTTAATTACATCAATCCATAATGATGTAGCATAAGCTCTCAAATTTTGGAAATAGTCATCTAACAGAATCTTAGTCAACTCTCTCTCCGATTTAGCATATTCAATCGCAGCAGGTCTCTTACCATATGAGATTGTTTTTGAAACCTCTACACCAATTGATGAGCCCATCTTCATTCCATAAATCTCAGCACTTCCATAACCGATAGAGACATTTGGATCATTGAATACCTTTGCTGACTCAATAGCAGCATCGGCAATATTGATATTCAACTTTTCAGCAGCATATTCAAGATTATTTAGTCTTACCTTCTCCAAAAATTCTTTAAGAGAGATGTTAACCTTTTGTTGAGAATGAACAGATGTTGCAATAAGAATAAACAAGCATAATAAAAATGTAGCCTTTTTCATGTCGGATTATGTTAAGTTTAGAAGTTAGACTCCAGATTAAACGAAATGTAACACGAAAAAGTTTACTAAAATCAATCAATAGAGTAAGTTTATCACCACAATCTCTGAATTAGATCCAAGACGAATCTTAGGTCCCCAAATTCCAAGACCAGATGAGACATAAAAATTAGTATTTCCCTTTTTAAGAAATCCATGAGGCAATTCATACATCCATTTTACAATCATAGTCCCTGGCCAAAATTGACCTAAGTGAGTATGACCCGATAGTTGAAGAGTAACTCCATTTTGAGCAGCTTCGTTCAAATTATATGGTTGATGATCTAGTACGATAATCGGTTTTCCATTATCTAGGGAATCAACTATACTCTTTAAAGGTTTTCTTTGAGATTGGTTTGTACGATCTTCACGACCAATTAAATAAACGGAACTATCTAACATTACAACTCGATCTGTAAGAATAGTAACCCCATTATTCGTAAGGTATTCAAAGATTTTATCTCGAGAACCACCATAGAATTCATGATTACCCGAAACCGCAAATGTTCCATATTTAGATTTAAGTTGCTTGAAATAATCACCCAATCCTAGTTTTACAATTGGTTCAAGATTTCTATCAGCTATATCTCCTCCAAAAAGTACTAAATCTGGCTCTTGCTTATTTATCAACTCCACAAATCTCTTCATGTCTCGTTGGCCAATATATGAACTTAGATGAAGGTCGCTAGCCATTACGATCTTCATACTTTTTCCGAGATTTGAATTTTTAGCTTCAACTTCGATCTCGACAACATATGGATGATTAAATTTATAGTTCCCCGCAATAAGGCTAATTACCACGACGGCAGAAAAACCATACAGAATAATCCTCTTTACCTCAGCCGGATTTTCCTTAATGAATGTAGGATATATGTGTGTAAAATAGTTGATTATTCGCGTAATATCTATAAATAAAATTAGTATCAATGCCCACGAAACAACCACAAACCAAGTAAAACCAACTACAGACAAAGCATACGATAGATTTAAATTGATAGTATCTCCAAAGATCATCCTGAGTATAAATGCTGCAGCTGAGAGAAAATAGACTACAGAATATATGATTTTAACACTCAAAATTTGAGGCATTAACTGCAAACCTCTATAAAACGCATAAAAAGAAATTGAGAAAATTATTAGGAAGAATACAAAATAGAACATTTTATTCACTGTCATTAATTTTAAATTTAAAAATAACACTTAATTTTGATATTTGTTGTAAGAATAAATCTACTGCCTTATGAGAAATCTACTTTCAGTCTTTATTTTAATATCTCTCACTATCCCTTTTAGTTTAATTGCACAGCCAAAGGGAGACCAAAAGTATCGATATGAGCAAGACGAATTGGGAAGACAATATCTAAAGCGTACTATAGAATTAGGATACGATTATGAGGGCAGAGTAACAGCAACTGTTATCAAGAGAGCAGACAAAATAAACAGTAAAAAGGCTGTCCTATATGTTCATGGATATGTTGATTACTTCTTTCAGACAGAGATGGCAGACAAGTTCATTGCTAACGGAATCAATTTTTATGCTGTTGACCTTAGGAAATATGGACGATCTATCTTACCTCACCAAAATCCATTCAATGTAAGAAACTTAGACGAATATTTTCCCGAAATTGACTCTACATTAGCAATCATGAAAAAGGAGGGTAATACAGATATCATTCTTATTGGTCACTCTACAGGTGGTTTGATTGTCTCTCTTTATGCAGAGAGTAAAAAGTGGAGACTACCAGTAAAAGGAATTATCCTTAATAGTCCATTTTTAGACATGAACCAACGTGATTTTGTTGAGTCAGTAGCTATCCCAGCAAGTTCGACTCTTGGCCTTTTTACTAAGGAGACAAAAATTCAACAAAGCATAAATAGAGTCTATGGTGAAACAATCCATAAATCTAAATATGGGGAGTGGGACTTTGACACAACTAAAAAGATGATTCAGCCGCCCCCAGTAACTACTGGATGGCTAAGAGCAATTCATAAAGGACAACGCAAGGTCCACAGAGGCCTTCATATACTATGTCCAATTCTAGTAATGAGTTCGGATGTAAGCTCTTACTTTTCTACATTCAACGAATTTGCAATGCGTAGTGATGCAGTTCTAGATGTGAAAGATATACAGAAGTACTCAACAAGACTGGGGACTAATGTAAAAATGGTCGTGATCCCCGGAGGAATGCACGACCTGATTTTATCTTCTAAACCTGTTAGAGAAAATGTATATGACGAAATCTTTAAATGGACTAAAGAAGTTTTTTGAAGAAATCGTTACCCTTATCGTCAACAAGTATGAATGCAGGGAAATTTTCTACTTCAATTTTCCAAACTGCCTCCATTCCTAACTCTTGGTATTCCAAAAGTTCAACCTTTTTAATACTATCTTGAGCAAGGATTGCAGCAGGACCTCCAATACTACCAAGATAGAATCCACCATACTTCTTACAAGCATCAGTCACTTGTTGGCTTCTATTACCTTTTGCAATCATAATCATACTTCCACCATGACTTTGGAATAGATCAACATAAGAGTCCATTCTGCCTGCTGTTGTAGGTCCAAACGAACCAGAAGGCATACCTTTTGGAGTTTTTGCAGGGCCAGCATAGTAAACTGGATGGTCTTTTATGTATTGAGGAAGCCCCTCTCCGTTATCAATTCTCTCTTTCAGTTTAGCATGAGCGATATCTCTAGCGACAATGATAGTACCAGATAGAAGCAAGAATGTAGATACAGGATATTTTGAAAGATCAGCAAGCACCTCGTTCATTGGTCTGTTTAGATCAATTTTAACTCCGCCTTCGTGAGCAGCTTTTCCTGTTCTGTACTTCTCAGGAACAAGTCTGATTGGATCTGAGTCTAATTTTTCAATCCAGATACCTTCCTTGTTGATTTTAGCCTTTACATTTCTGTCTGCACTACAAGATACACCCATTCCAACAGGACAAGAGGCACCATGTCTTGGTAATCTTACAACTCTAATGTCATGAGCAAAATATTTTCCTCCAAACTGAGCTCCAATTCCAGATTCTTGAGCAGCTTTTAGAAGTCTAGCCTCTAATTCTACATCACGAAATGCGTGTCCCTCATCACTTCCAGTTGTAGGAAGAGTGTCAAGGTATTTTGTTGAAGCAAGCTTAACAGTTTTTAGACATGTCTCGGCAGAGGTTCCTCCAATTACAAAAGCAATATGGTATGGAGGGCAGGCTGCAGTGCCTAATGTCTTCATTTTTTCGACCAAGAACTTCTCAAGAGATGCTGGATTTAGAAGAGCTTTTGTCTCTTGGAAAAGATAGGTCTTATTTGCAGATCCACCACCTTTTGCCACAAATAGGAACTTATATTCAGCACCATCAGTAGCATAAATATCAATTTGCGCAGGTAGGTTGTTTCCAGAGTTTTTCTCTTTGTACATATCAATTGCCAAAGTTTGAGAATATCTCAAATTATCGGTAGTATATGTATCGAAAACACCATGTGAAAGTGCCTCTTCGTCACCTCCACCTGTCCACACTTTTTGACCTTTTTTAGCAACGATTGTTGCTGTTCCTGTATCTTGACAGAAAGGTAATACACCTTTTGCAGCGATGTCTGCATTTAGAAGCATTGTCAGTGCAACTGCCTTGTCATTTCTACTTGCTTCTGGATCGTTTAGAATCTTTGCAACTTGTTCGTTGTGTTCTGGGCGAAGCATGAAGGCGATGTCGTGCATCGCTTGACGAGAGAGTAGTCTCAAACCTTCTGGATTGACCTTAAGAACCTCTTGTCCATCAAATTCAGCGACGCTTACATAATCTTTTGTAAGCAATCTGTACTCTGTCTTTTCTTTCCCTAGCGGGAACATTTCTGTAAATTTAAATTCCATTGCTAAAGTTGTTTATCCATTAAAAAGGATTTCATAAATTCATTAATATCTCCATCGAGCACTGCTTGAGTGTCGGTTGTTTCGTATCCAGTACGTAGATCTTTCACCAGCTTATATGGGTGTAAAACGTAACTCCTAATTTGCGATCCCCACTCTATCTTCTTTTTCTGCCCTTCAATCTCGGCAATTTTCTCTCTCCTCTTTCTTAACTCCATCTCATAAAGATGTGATTTCAAAATCCTCAGAGCATTTTGTCTATTATCAAGTTGAGAGCGAGTCTCTGTATTCTCTACAACAATTCCTGTTGGTAAGTGTTTAACCCGAACACCTGTCTCTACCTTGTTCACATTCTGCCCACCAGCACCACTTGAACGATATGTATCCCACTCAAGATCCGATGGATTGATTTCGATATTGATTGTGTCGTCTACAGCTGGATAGACAAAAACCGAAGAAAAAGTAGTCTGTCTTTTTCCTTGTGCATTGAAAGGAGATATTCTTACTAAACGATGAACGCCGTTCTCTGCTTTTAGATATCCATATGCGTAATCACCTTCGAATTCTATAGTGACAGACTTGATACCTGCCTCTTCACCCTCGATCAAATCATAGATATTTACTTTATATCCATTCCTCTCTCCCCATCTTGCATACATTCGCATCAGCATCAACGACCAGTCGTTACTCTCTGTCCCTCCTGCACCTGAGTTGATTTTCAGAATTGCGCCAAGGTTATCTGCCTCCTCTCCCAACATATTTCTTAGCTCTAACGCCTCTAGCTTTTCTATAGTTTTACCATATGCCTCCTCTACCTCCTTTTCTAGAGATTGATCTTGCTTCGCAAAATCAAGAATCACCTCTAAATCATCAATGTTTTGAGTAATCTCATCGTAGGTTGATACCCAATACTTGATTGCCGACACCTCTTTTAAAAACTTTTCAGCCTCTTTTGGATCATTCCAAAAGTCTGCAGCTAAGGTTCTCTTTTCTGCCTCTACTACTTGCTCTCTCTTCTGATCGATGTCAAAGACACCTCCTCAGAGTAGCGGCTCTTTCGCGCAGCTCTTTAAATTGTTCGTTTGTAATCATTTATTTACTCTTTTTTCTAAAATCTTTTTTATACTTTTCGAGACATCTTCGTAGCCAAACCCTCGTCCAACAGCGAATCTCATCAACTTAGCAATCACCTTATCTCGCTCCTCTTCAAGCTTTATCGACTTCAACTTCTGTTCCAAAAGTCTCTCTAACTTCTCTAGCCTTGTATCGGCATCAATCGTGCTTAGTGCTTTGCCAATTATAGCGCTGTCTATCTGCTTTTTTCTAAGTTCAAACTCTATTTTTCTAGGGCCCCAACCAGAAAATTTTGCTTTATCGCGCACAAATGCTCCAGCATACCGACTGTCGTCTACAAAGCCATCTTCTATCAACTTCCCAATTATATCATTAATCTCCGCCTTTTCTAACACTGCCTTCTCTAGCCTCTTTTTCACATCAGCAGCACACATCTCCCTTGTGGAGCACAATGACTGCATCCTGACAAGATATCGCTGAGTATTGTCAAGCGAAGGACCTACTTTCTTCTCTTTATCAAACTTGCTATCTCTCCTATCCATAAAACAAGCGAGGTTGAGGCAATGATTATAACCCAATCCACAAATTTGATAGGCACAGTTCTAAACACCTCACCACCAAATTGTACAATGAGTGCTTGACCTGCTACAATCAATAGTGAAACAACTAAGAATCCTTTACTGTTTTTCATGTCCGAAAACGCAGAACCTTTCGATAAGAATCGTTTGGCATTAAACATATTCCAAAACTGAAGCATCACAAATACAGTAAAGTACACCGACAAATTGTAATCCGAAATCTCTCCATTCTCATCTGCAAACAAAAACAGAAGAGCACCCATCACAACTACGAAGATTGCAGCTGTAGATAAAATTTTACTCTTCATTGTCTTGGTTAAAATGAAGTCGTTTTGATTCCGAGGCTTCTCTAGCATAACTCTCTCATCTGGAGGAAGTGAAGCAAGAGCCCCAGCAGCAAATGTGTCCATAATCAAGTTTACCCATAACATTTGAGTTACAGTAAGAGGTAATTCGTGACCAAATATAGATCCAGCAAGAACTACAATCATTGCAGTAACGTTGATTGTCAATTGGAATAACAAGAAGCGTTGAATATTTCTGTATAACGATCTTCCCCACATTACAGCTGTTGCAATACTGTTAAATGAGTCGTCAAGCAGAGTAATGTCGCTAGCCTCTTTTGCCACAGATGTTCCTGTACCCATTGAGAGTCCAACCTGGGCATAATTCAATGCAGGCGCATCATTAGTTCCGTCACCAGTAACAGCTACAACTGCTCCACATTTTTGTAATAGTCGCACAAGTCTCTGTTTGTCTGTCGGCCTCGCTCTACACATAATCTTAAGCCCCATCACCATCTTCTCAGCCTCCTCTTCGCTCATAGCCTCAAACTCAACACCTGTGATTACATATTTTTCATCCTCTGCATTTCTCAAAATTCCAATCTGTCTACCAATCTCTTTAGCAGTACCAGGAGTATCACCTGTTACGATCTTTACGTCAATTCCTGCACTCAAACACTTAGATACAGCCTCTGGCACATCTTCACGCACAGGATCAGAGATCGCTACAATACCCGAATATGTAAGACCTTGAGAAGATAAAACTTCAAGTGGTGTCTCATCATTTTCGTCAACAAATTTATATGCAAACCCAAGGGTTCTCATCGCTTTTGATTGGTAACCAAGTAAAATTTGATTCAAATCCTGAGGTACTTCAAGACATTTTGTAGCGACAATTTCTGGGGCACCCTTAACGTATAGAATAGATCTGCCCAGAGTTGCAGATTTTACTACAGTTGCCATATACTTTCTCTCAGTTGAGAATGGCATCTGTTTTAATACAACAGACTCTTCTCTGTATGTAATGTAATTTTTAGCATGTGAATGCATCCACAACAAAAGTGCAGCCTCAGTTGGGTTACCAAGTGTCCTTACTTTTTGAGGATCAGAGAGGTCTAAATAAGCAGTTGAGTTAACTGAAATATTTTCCAAAACCAATCTAGACTCTTCTGAATCTGTAGGTATTTGATTCTCTAAACCAGTAAAGTTCGTATTATGAACACGCATCTGATTTTTGGTCAATGTTCCTGTTTTATCGGTACAGATAACTGTTGTAGCCCCCATAGTCTCGCATGCATGCATCTTTCTTACAAGGTTGTTTGTCTGCAACATTCTCCTCATACTCAA
>JASDTB010000006.1:0-34211 GCA_041441455.1 Bacteroidales bacterium | reverse complement strand
TTTTTTGAAATATTTCAGCTGTTTTATCATAGGAATTGTTATCTACTCCAATGATTTCAATTGGATATTTGCACTTACTTTCACTCAAAGACCATAGACAACCAAGAAGGTGTTTCTCTTCATTTAAAGCAATAACAACAACACTCGCAATAGGAGTTTCTGATTGGATTTTCTTAAGATTAGATTTAACTGTTTCAAAAGCCTCTTGAGGAAACTCAGAATATGGCTTTTCGTAAACACTTAAATATTTACCGTACCATTTCATATCCCTTTTTAATAAATGAGTGAATTATTGGTTCCTTTATAATTAATAAAATAATAATGTATCCGAATAAATTTATAATTGACTTAACAATGAAAGAAATTAAATTACTATCAATAATGACTTTTTCTATAGCTATGTTAATAAATATTAAAACAAAACTAATTAATATAGGTTTAATTAATAGCTTTAGAAAACTAGTCAAACTCTTTTTAAATACATATTTATACAATAAAAAATATGTAATAAAAAAATTAATAAAAAAGGTAATTGCAATTGACAAAGAAACATATACTATTGTTTCATAGAAAATTAGCGAAATCATCAATCCAACAACGGTACACATCGATGTTAGAACTCCAGAAACAAACATTAATCTTGTTTTATTTGCTGATTGAAAAATTGAGCCAGAAGTAGACATTATAATTTGAATACCAACTGTAAATGCTAATATCATAAATGGCTCTACAGAGTTAATCCAATTATTTCCAAAAATTAATAACACTAGTTCATTTGCTGTAAAATAAAGATATACTGATAAAGGAAAACCAATTAAAGCTAATAACTTTATAATTTTAGCATAAGAACTCTGCAATTTTTGCACATCATCTTGATATTCTGATAATACTGGATGTAAAACAGGACTTATCACATGCGTAATATTTTGTAAAGGTAGCATCATTAATCTGTAAGACTTTTCATAGTACCCTAATTGAGATGCACCTAAATATTTGCCAATTAGTAATTTATCTAAATTTCTTGTAAAATAGTTTAAAACATTAAAGAAAAATTGAAATAAAGAAAATCTATAAATCATTTTTATGGACTGAAACTGAATTTTAATTTTAAACTTTAGCTTATATTTTTTAATACAAATGAAGTAAACAATTATTGACGTAAGAATTGGATTAATAACTAAAGAATAAATTCCACATCCAAACATAGCTGCAATAATGGAAAGAAAACCGCAAATTAATTGAACAATAAATGTCCTAATTGCAATAAATTTGAATTGCTGTTCTTTATAAAATAGAGCATTAGGAACTATACTAAATGTATTGAAAAAAAGAGAAATTGAAAGAAGCCAAGAAATAAATAACAAGTCTTTGCTATTATAAAATAAAGAAATTGGATAAGAGAGTAATAAAAAAATAATAAATCCTCCAATTGCTATATAAAACGAAAAACTATAAATATTATTATAATCTTCATTTGTTAGAGATTTATTTTGAATAATTGCTGGTGCAAAACCTAAATCTGTAATAATGCTGAAAAAATTAATTATTACAGTTGCTATTGCAACAACTCCAAATTCTTCTGGAGGTAGTATCCTTGATAAGATCCCAACTACAATTAATGAGATAATAATACTCGAATATTTTGCAAGGGCAGTATATAAAACGCCATTAATAATTTTAACCTTTAGATTTGACATTAATAAATAGCTTAATTAATGATTTTGTTTTAATATACTTGTAATAGCGGAAAAAGAAGAAACTTAATTTTAATCTATATTTTATTTTAAGATTGCTGGCTTTAACAAAGATCGAATCTAACATCTTTCCTATATGCATCTTTACAAAAGCCTCATTTCCCACATGTTCTATTTCCTTGATCACAGTAAAATAGGAGTTAAGATTTTTTAAATTAAACGCAGTTGTCATTATTGAATTATATCTATACCTCCTTTTAAAAAAAGTATTATCGATTCTTCCTACCCTTTGCGCGTAATAATAACATTTAAACGTAAAAGGCTCATCTTCATGTAAAATATTTGGTATAAAACTAATGTTATTTTTTGTAATAAAATCTCGTAAAAAAAACATTAAGCAAACTGAAGATCTAAATAAATTATTATTTATCTGATATTTTAGTAGTTGTTTACCATTAAACACAGAATCCTCGAATAAGCCAGATCTATTATAACTATACATTTTTGATAAGTCTATATCATCATCAGAAAAAGCATCTGCGTCAAAAAAAACAAATTCCAAGTTATTGTCTTGAGATTTTTCATAACATTGCTCAAGAGTACTTTTATCTAATAAATCATCACTATCCATAAACAATATATACTCTCCCTTAGCTGCTTCTATTCCGATATTTCTAGAAACAGAAAGACCTTTATTATCTTGATTAATTAGTCTAATCCTCTTATCAATACCCGCATATTGCTCAAGAATTGATAACGAGTTATCTTTAGA
Source organism: Bacteroidales bacterium (assembly GCA_041441455.1). GTDB lineage: Bacteria > Bacteroidota > Bacteroidia > Bacteroidales > UBA932 > JAFIHK01. Next base: position 31,745 of record JASDTB010000006.1, on the reverse strand, counting down.
GCCATCATTAATTAAAATAATTTCAATATCATAAAGAGTTTGATTTAGAATACTCTCTATTGTTTTAGCAACATATTGCTCTGTATTATATACAGGTATGATTACACTAACTTTTGGCATATTATTACACTTTTTCCCATTTTAAAAGAGCCTTATTATACTTTTTAATGACTTTTGCGGGATTCCCAACAACTAAAGAATATGAATCTATATCTTTAGTTACAACACTCCCTGCACCAACAATTACCCATTTTCCTAGTTGCACCCCTGGTACTATAACAGCATTTGCGCCTATATGTGAATCATCCCCAATTACAACTGGCCGATGTTGCAACTCTCTTCCCTCCGGAATTCCTTCATCTGGTTTATAGATATGATTGAACCCAGAAATAAATGCATTTTGACCAATCCCAACATTATTTCCAATTGTTACAGGGCCAATAATAACTGTTCCAATTCCAACCCTAGTGTTATCACCGATAATCACATCTCCCGCTCCGTTATTAATAACTGCAAAGTCTTCAATCATCGATCTTTTACCTAAATAAAAATGCTTCCATGGAAAAACATCCATTCTACTGCTTCTTCTGACAATAGACCCCTTTTCTCTTTTATGGACAAAAGGATTAACAAAATTCCTTACCCACCATCTTGGTCTTGGATGATGACTAGAGCTGATTGTTTTTATTAATAAGCTCTTTAACTTCTCATTTTTTTTTATTGTCAACAATAAGTTATTCATTGCCTAACTCTTTGTAGAGTTTAAGTAACTCTTCGGCTGTAGATTTCCATGAAAAATTATTTACCCTTTCCAACCCATATGCTACTTTAGATTTGTAATATTGGGAATCATTCTCTAATCTCAACAGCTCATTACAAATCATTTCGGGATTAGTTGGATCGGTAAGAATTGCGCCCTCTCCTGCAATTTCGGGCATAGCAGAGGTATTAGAAGTAATAATTGGTGTACCGCATGCCATAGACTCTAGAATAGGGATTCCAAAACTCTCTCTCAATGAGGTATATAGAAAAGCAAAGGCTCCATTATAAATAAAAGGAAGATCTCCATTTGGAATATAACCAGGATTATGAAGATACTCTTTTATATGCTGGATATTAAGTTCATTCAAAACCTCATCAATATATGGCTCTTTTAAATCAGCAATTAAAAGAGGTAGTTTGTGTTCTGATTTTTCTAAATAAAGTGAGTATGCTTTTAGAGTATTCCTTGTATTTTTCTTAGGATCAGTATTCCCAAGAAAAAAGATATATTTTTCACACTTTGTATATCGCGAAGTTACATCTGCTATTCTTTCATATACTTTAAAATGTGAACTATATCCATTGTAGACAGCAACAATTCTACCATCTTTAATATTTAACGCATCAGAAATTCTTGATGCTTCAAATTTAGATACGGTAATAATTTTCTTACACTTCTCTAGAATTTTTGGGACAACTAATCTTCGGTAAACTCTACCCAAATTTTGATATAGAGATTTACTTTTACCCTTTTGCTTTTCTAAAAAGATAATATCATGTAATGTTAAGACTAATGGAACATTGCAAAATACTGGGGCAGTATTGCTTGTACAATGTAATATGTCAGCCTTTACTTTTTTTACTGCGCGCGGAAGAGCAACTTGCTCCCACAAAGGATATGTCGGACAACTTAGTTCAATAATATGAAAATTTTCAGTTTCCTTAAGAGTTTTATCAGGACCTGGTTGAACGAAAATAAAGTACTCATTCACTTTGTCAAGTTTCTGAAGTTCTTTAATAGACTCCAACGCAACAAAATCCATCCCATGTTTATTTGGCCTAAAGATTCTTTGAGCCTCGATTGCTATTTTCATACTAATTTTTTTGAGTGTGAATGAATTTATTATTTACTCCTTTTAATCTAAAGAGATTCAGAAACATTAATCCAAATAAAACAGGTATTTTCCTAAACGCATTAACTAGCCTTTTATCAACAAGATAATCAGGAATAGCCAATGCAAAACCTAATATAAGAACAAATAAAAGTATCCACCACTTAATAGAATATTCCCAACTAATTACAGTAGAAGTTGCAGATATTATACATATTAGACCCAGTAAAATCACTCTTGGCAACATCATCCATTGAATGATTTTATCTAAGTAATCGTAGTTTAAAGTAAATAGTGCTTTAGGAAAATCGATAAGAGATCTCTTAAGAGTTGCAAATTGAGCCGCCAACCATCTTCTTCTTTGATTATAGAACACCTCGTCTTTTTGAGTCTTTAAATCATACACCTTTACATCTTCGAGGTAGTTGATAAAAATCCTCTCTTTCAATAATAGAATTTCTAACTCTTTATCTTCTCCAGCAGTAAATATCTTTTGTACATTTTTACAAAACCATTTATAATCAAATGCCATTCCTGATCCGATTAGAGCAGAAGAAAGTCCAAAAACAACGTGCCCTTTTCTAAAAATTGAATTATTTATCTCTTCACTTACGGCATCTAGAAGTGCTGTATGAGTATCCGTATTAAACGCAATTCTGTGCGCTTGCATTGCCCTAGAACCGATATAATAAGACTTATTTATCTCAGTTAAAAAATCCTTTTCAACTACATTATCGGCATCTAAAATTACAACAATATCGTATTCTTTTTTTCTTGTTTCGATTGCAAAATTTAACGCTTTAGCCTTTGAGCTTTGTTGGAAATCAGGAACTAAAACCTCTGCTCCTAATTCCTTCAGACGTACATTTGTTTCAGGCTGCATCTTATCAGCAATGACTACAAGGTCGTACTTATCTTGGGGATAGTCTTGATCAATAATAGAAGAGACTGATCTTTCTATTACAAAATCTTCTTTATAAGCAGGAACTAAAACAATAATTGAAGATTGCTTTTTAATCTTTGTCTCATATTTCTTAATCTTCTTATTAGAAATAAGAGCGAAAAAGAAAATATAGAAAACAGACAAGCCAATAATCACATAGAGAATTGCATCCGTATACTCAAGTATCACCGCTAAATATTCCATTACTTTGATTTTTCTTTTAAATATACAAAATCTTTTATTCCTTTGAAAGTAGATGAAATCAAATCAATTCGCCCCGAAATAATATTCAAGATTAAAGATTTAGGAACAGCTATAAGGATTTGATATAATATTGACAAAATCAGTGCAATACCCTCTCTGTTTCTCCAAGCGTAGAGCAATCTATTCCTTACCAAATAATAGTTTCTTAGAGGACTGCCCTGGCCTGTACTACTACTCTCTTTATGAATTATTACAGAATTTGGATAAAAGTACTGCTTAAATCCTGCTCTGCTAATTTTTGTACACCAATCAATCTCTTCGTAGTATAAAAAGAAAATTTCGGGCATAAGACCTACTTTGTCAAGAACATCTTTACGAAGTACCATTGCAGCCCCATGACAATACGGAGTTTCTTTAACATCTGAATATTGACCCCTATCTTGCTCTCCAAATCCAATAAGATTATTTCTAAGGGTTATATTTGATAATTGAGTATAACCTGCAAATTGAATTGTATTTTCTGGTTTAAAAAACACAATTTTAGGAGATACTGCTCCAGCATTCTGGTTCGAATCCATATATAAAACTAAAGAACTTAATGAATCATCTGGAACTAATGTATCATTATTAATCAACATAATGTATCTACCAGTAGCAACATTAATTCCTAAGTTATTCCCTCCAGCAAATCCTAAGTTTTCATCACTTCTTAATACGACAATATCTGGGAATTTTTCAGAAATTGCTTTTGCTTCATTAATTCTAGAGCCATTATCTACTACTATGATTTCATACCTAATAGAAGTTAAGTTCTCCTTAACTGAATCAATCATTTCCAAGGTATCCCTAACGCCATTAAAATTAACCGTAATTAATGACAAATCAATATTTTGAATTTTTTCCATAGTCATTTTCCGATATTTTTTCTTCAATCTTCTTCATTTTTTCCTCCTCAATCTCTCTGTCAAAATAGGGACTTACAAATACAATAGCCATACTCATGTACAAAATAATTCCTGTAGGAAATTGTCCCAACACTTCATTTCCATAAGAGGTAGCATAGATTCCAGAAACTCCACATAAAAGTGCTATAACTATTCCTCGCAGTTCTATATCTTTTAGTACAAATAACGCAAGATAAGCTCCATAAGCTAAAATATATAATAAAATAGCTATATGAAGAAATAGTCCTATAATTCCTGTTTCTACCCATATCATCACAAACCATGAATCAGTTGGGACATTAGAGGTAAAAGCATAAGGTGCATATCGTTTTGCCTTTACTCCTCCAAGACCAATACCTACACCAAATGGTTTACCAGACATATATGTTCGTAATTTTTTTTGATTTTCTAATCTTACTTGTAACGACGGATCGTTTTTATTAAAAGCAGACCTCATTCTCCTAATTTGAGCGTTACCATGTCCTAATTGTGTATAATTTAGAAAAACAAATGCTCCTATTAAAAAGACAGTGGAAGCAACCATTGCTTTTACGTTTTTTGATAGAAAAACATATAACAGAAAACCCCCAAATGGAACAGCTAAAGCCCCTCTAGTACCAGAAATCATCATCGAATAAGCTGACAAAATTGCAACAATAAAGAAAAATATCTTATTAGGAAATCCCTTTATATAAATACTCACAATAGTAAATACAACCATAGAATATCCCATACCTGAGCCAAAATTACCAGCATCGGTAAAAAATGAAAAATATCTAGTACCCGAATGAATTAGATGAGTATCAGCCCCTCCTCCAAAATATAACCAGTATAACTCAGCATTGTCAAAACCAAAATATTTTTGAATAAATGCTTTTAAAAATGCTAGTATTGAAAAAACGGCCCACAACCTGAGTAATAAGATAACATCTTTAATGTTTTTTATTAAAAGAGACGTCAGAATTGCTATTAAAAAAAAATAAATTGCCACACCCCTTATTGTAGTAGCCCAAGCTGCTTTTGAAATTGCAAGTGGATTAAATAGTTCTAATACACAATAAAACAACCAAACTAAAGAAACAATAGTTACGCCATTTAAAGCTCTTTTTATTTCAATATTTTTATTAAAAAGATGAATTAGTAATATAAAAAATGTAAGTCCGATAATACCATCCATAACTATCCCACCTTGCAAACTTGAAACATATCTTGTCATTCCCATTATAAAATAATTTATTAGAAAAATTGACAACAATCCTAAATATGGCATTTTAAATAAATAGACTAAATATAAAATACCTAGAGGAAGTAATGCAAAAAAGAATGCTATTGCGATATTAACAGAAATAATTAGTTTAACAAAAACCAAGACCCCTAAAACAATTGCTAAGGGAACTATTATCTTATTTATATTTTGCAACATTATTTATTAGCCGTTAATCCAAATTGAAACAATTTGTACGACAATGTACGAAACTTTGTATAAGGAGGAAACATACCAAGAAACTCTTCAGCAGAAGTATTGGAAACCCCTACCAAATATATAAAGATAGGAACCTTTTTACTTGATTCTCTTAATCTATTGAATGCTAATTTATCAATATCTTTCCACACATTATTAGATTGTACAACTAAAATATTAACGGAGGCTTCATTTAACAACCCTACAGGAACAGTGTTTTTTGTTATAGGAGAGTGTTCTACTAAAATAATATCTTCATTTTCATAATCGTATATTTCTGCTAAATTTGAAGATAATATATATTCTCTAGAATCTGAATTTAGTTCAGTTTGTGTTAAATTTTTTATTCTTAATCCTCTCTCTGTCCAATAATCTGTAAGTTTAGCAACCAGATCGTTTATTATATCATTTTCATCTGTACATATAAAATTAATAATATCTGGCTTATTTTGTGGATGTAAAAATGGCACAAGTGAATTAGCTAGATATTGAATTGAAATTCTCTCTATTTCGCTTTTAAAAGGTCTGTTTCTAATAGAGTTGTATCTTGGTATCACACCGATTACCTTTTCACCAATAATCCTTTCCGCACGATATCTATCACGAAGAGTCCTATCAAAAACTTCGAGAAGAATAAATATGCCAATTATAAAGAGGAGTGTCCCAACGAAAGAAATCATTACAATTGCTTTCCTTGCTGTTGGAATTGGATTTATTGGAAAGATAGGTGGATTCAATTCTTTAAGTGTGGCCGATGTCATTTGAAGATTTTTTTGCCTTGTTAGGGCCGAATTTAAATTTGTAAGAAAATTTAAATATGATCTTTCTGTGAAATCGATTTCTCTTTCCTTTCTCTTTATAGTTGTTCCTATTGGAGAAAAATGAACATATTGTTTATCGAGGTTTTTACTTCGTTCGTCCATCACTACAAGTTCAGCTTTTGCTTTTTCTCTTTTAATGATTTCAGTCATCCATTGTTCAACAAAAGAAGATAAGGCTATACCCTCTTTAGTAAAACTGTTATTACTTACACGTGTTGTAAAATCTTTTAAATCTTGTTCAGCTCTCGCTAATTCTTCTCTTTTATTCGATAATGCTGAAAAATTTGCAGCAATTGAATCACTTAAAAAAGGATCTAAGCGAGCCACCTCAGTGCCAATTTTTGATATTTTACTTAATTTTGTTAAGAATTCCGTATTATTTTTGATCATCTGAGTTTGCTCAGCTAGTTTAGACTCTAATTCATTAACTAATACTGACGAACTATTGAATTCTAAAAGTATTTCTTGATATCGTAACTCTAAGTCTCTTGACAAAGCAGCAACAATTTTTGTTTGTTCTTCGTAATTAATAACCTTATTTACAACATTATAATTAGTTAACGAGTCTTCAGATTCTTTTAATTTTTTTCCCAATTTTGATAATTCGCTCCTAAAGTAAGATATAACATTATTAGTTTGTCCAAATCTTAATTCTTGATATTGACTAATGAATTCACGATTTAAAAGTAATAATGTTTGATATGTAACACCAGGGTCATTAGCACTATATGATATTTCGATCATATCACTATTAGCCAGTCTTTTTACAGATATTTTAGATAGTGAATTATAGCTATAATGAGGATGGAACCAATTGAATAATCCGAAAACAAAATTTTTAGAATCTGCTTGTTCGTACTTTTCTAAATTTTCAATTGTTTTATCAATTGACTCTTTATCAATAAGTTTTCTTACAGCATGAGGTGTTATTCTAACAAGATGTCTAAAATTTTCAGCTTTTATATAATTATTATCCTTAAGAGAGTCTCCGTAAATCATATTTTGCGCATATAATCTTAAAGATACTTTTCTAAGTGTCGTTCTAGCCTTTACGATATTTATTAAATTATCGATACTATTATCTACTGCACTCCAATCCATTCTCTGTCCCTCAGATGACATCAAGTCATAACCAGAGGCAATTCCAGTATATATCGTTGTGTTTACTATATAAGTTCTTTCAAGGTTTTTAGTGAAATATATTGCTGTTAATGAAGCGAATACTGGCAGAATTATAAGCCAATATTTAATTCTTAATAAAAATCTAAGTATTTGAATAACAATATCCATTACTTATTTATTATTTTGTAATTTGCCAAAACTTCCAAGCGTAATAATGCATTTATTAATATCGCTCTCTCTTCTTCTAAATCGACATGAGCCTTTGAAGCAATTCCTTTTGAATTATTTAGCTCGGCTGCTTCAATTTTCCCCATAATAAACTCTTTTTCGCTTATTTGATATTGAGCAGTTGCAAGGGCAGCTGCTTCATACTTGTATTTTATTGCTTCAATTGACTTTTTTGCAGTAGTATATGTTTCAATAATTTTTATTTTTTGCTCGTCGTACCACCTCTCAATCTCCATTTCAGTTTGACTTAATACTGCATATTGTTTTTTAATCCTATTTCTTCTATCAAAAATTTCATCAAACGGTAAATTAAAAGAAAATCCAACATTATAAAATAGCTGGGCACTTCCAGATGTTTGGTTTATAATAGGAATATCAACTCCAGCATTCAAAAAAGAATTCATAGACATTACTCCATATTGTGTTGTAGCATTAAATTTGAGATATTTTAGCCAGGCTCTTCTTACAGACTTAATCTCTTTTTCTTGCTCATCCATTTTATAGGAATAAAATCTAACCATAGGATTATTCCTTGCTCCTTCAAAAAGCTCTTCTAAAGAAGGAAGCTTTATAGCATTATAGTCTAGTGTATCGGCCTGCGAAAAACTCGGCATGGCAAAATACAACATAATAAAGGCTATGGAAATGATTCTTTTCATGGGCCAAAATTTTAATTTGTTTTTACAAACTAAACATTCTCCTTTTGAATAAAAGCAGTGAAAGTCTTGAATATGATCTTTATATCCAGCCAGAAAGAATATTTTTTTGCATAATATATATCGAGTAACTTCCTCTCTTCAGCAGACAATTTTCCGTCGTTTCCTCTCTTTTCTACCTGCCAGAGACCAGTAAGACCAGCAGGACCTAAGAATCTATCAATATATTGATCAGACGTTAATTGTTCAGCTTCATAAAGCGGAAGAGGTCTATTACCTACTACAGACATGTCACCTTTTAAGATATTGAACAGCTGAGGTAGCTCATCGATACTATATTTCCTAATAATCTTTCCAACTTTTGTAATTCGAGGATCATTAACAAACTTCACAAAATTGTTTTTTTGTTTGTTCGACTTATCCTTCATAAACTCTTGCTCACTAATCACAACATCGTCCGAAACAAAGTAGGTATCACCCCCAATTCCATCATCGCCAATCATCATATCGTCAGAAACCAAAATATCATCAGATACATTCTGAACCAATACCTCTTCTTCCTCTTCACCACTATATTGATTTAACTCTTTAAATTCTTTAAGTCGTTTATCTGCATCTTTATACATCGACCTAAATTTGAGAAAATCAAAAACTCTGTAATTACTACCCACTCTTTTCGACTTGTACACAACACTCCCTTTACTTTCCAACCGGATAGCTATAGCAGTAAAAATAAAGATTGGAGATAAAAATAAAATTGCTGCAGATGCAAAAACAATATCAAAAGCTCTTTTCCATATCGGAATGCTATATGTACCAAGAGATATTTGCTCTAAAGTAACAGATTTAATCATCTCCTGATTTCTCTCAACAAATTCAACCGTATTTAACAATCTATTCTTTGAGACATTAAACGGCATTGAATCATTTACACCAAACCGCTGATAAACAGGCATCTCTTCTTTCTCCAATTTATCAGTCACCAAAATGATATAGGAAAGAGGGTATTGAGCTTTTAAATACTCAATTCTTTGTCCATCAATCTTTTGATTACTTTTTTCATAAAAGAACAAGAGAGGCTTATTTAACGCATCAGCAGATATAGACCTCACAGCATCAGCGTGATCGGCTGCTACAGCTATAGCACCATCAAGTTGACGCTTGAAATACTCTGCCGCTACAGAATTCTTGCCTATGTATATTGGATATACGATCACTGTACGATCTTTTTAAGTCTAACTTTTAACTCCATAGGATTGAATGGCTTCGATATGTAGTCATCCGCCCCTTTTTCTAAAAGGCTTATCTTTTGACTGGTACTGTCTTCACTAGACAAAATCACAAAAGGAATAGATTTATACAACTCATTCTTTTTGATGTAATCCAGAAATTCTACACCATTCATATTTGGCATATTAATGTCTGAAATAATTAAATCCGGAAGATTACTCTCCTGCAACCAAGCTATTGCCTTGATCGGATCTTCAAAATATATACAATCAAAAGTCTCATTTAGATACACCTGTATGATTTTAGCAATCGTAGGTTTATCATCGATAATTAAAACCCTTTTTTTCACGTCGAAAAAATATTAATTTTACAATTACAAATAATGTGTAAATATAGTATTTTTTTACATAAAAACTTACCTGTAATCAATATTTGATGAGATGATGTCTGAAATTCAATATCTGGCCGATGAGGATTACGAAAATACATTTCGCGAAATCCACTTTATTGCAGATAAATATCTGAACATTTCAGACATTTTAAAACTGAAATCACATAGCGATGATAATGAGAATTATCTAAAAAAACTACTAGAATCTGAACTTCGGCAGCATTTTATCCCACATTTTGAACAGGCGGAATTAAACAATTACCAATCAACCCATTTCGAGGATGATTTGTTCCAATACAATATATCATCCGAAAAATTAAAAAACAACACTTTTTACTCTTGCTTAAAAATCATAAGCAAAACTCATAATATTTCATATACGAACTCTTCAGTCTTATCGTATCTACCATATTTAATTGACAATATGCCTCTATCAGTCTTTATTAAAGATTGCAACAATGACTTTAGATACATATATAGGAACAACTCGTTCAATCAAATCATCAGTAGAGGAAAATTCGACTGCTTAGGAAAGACAGACTATGAGTGTATGCCTCCACAGACAGCGGATAAATTCCGAGAAGAGGACGAAAAGTTATTAAGAGAAGAGGGTGCAATTAAGTTCAAGACAAAAGAGAGAGGTTTAGATGGCAAGGTTGCAATAAAAGAGACACTTAAAAGTCTTGTAAAAATTGGAAGAGACAGATTAATTTTTGGTATAGTTTGGGACATCACAGAACTTACACTTACCTCTGAGAAACTCAAAGAAGCAAAAGAGATCGCTGAAGAGTCTGTTAGCATCAAAACCGCAATGCTAGCAAATATTAGCCACGAGATTAGGACTCCATTAAACTCCATCATAGGTTTCTCTCAACTTATTTCAGAAGCAGACACAAAGGAGGAGAGAGAGGAGTATTTCAAGATTGTAGAATCAAATAATACTCGGCTTTTAGGGCTGATTAATCAAATACTAGATCTTTCGAGAATAGATTCAGGCGTAGCAGAATTTACGGAAGAGAAGATTAATGTTCACGATTTTATTACTGAGCTACACACAAATTATTCAACATTTAGTCATGATAATATAAAGATTATTGTAAAAGAAAATCTTAAAGAGGGAATCCTTTATAGCGACCGAAACAGAATATTCCAAATACTCTCAAATTTCATTAATAATTCGCTAAAATTCACCGAAAGGGGAATAATAGAAATTGGAGCTATAGAATATCCCGAGAACTTCGAGTTCTATATAGCTGACACAGGAATTGGAATTAGCAAAGAAAAAATTAGTACTATCTTTGAACGGTTTTCAAAGATTGACTCTTTTTCGCCTGGTGCTGGGTTAGGACTTGCAATCTGCAAATCATTGACAGAAAAATTGGGAGGAACGATATCTGTAAATTCAGAGCAAGGACGAGGAAGTTGTTTTAAAATTACATTACCAAAATAGACATAGATGGGCAAAAAAGCTGTAATCCTATACTTTCACTCAATAATGTTTATCTCTTCGCTCGTATTACTAATATTGAGCATTTGGGGATACTTATCGGCAGATATTGATCCAACGTCAAATATATACTCCTACTTTATCTCTCTCATATTACCTGGAATACTTGTCGGGAACACTATTTTTGTTGCATACTTTGGAGTTCGACTAAAAGTGTGGATTTTAATACCAATAGCAGCACTTGCAATCAACTTCTCATTTATTGGGTCTATGTTTCAATTCAGGTTAGATCAACCTTTAAGTTCAAATAAAGAAAAAACAATTAGGATAGCATCATACAATGTGCACTATTTCAGCTTTGATAAAGAGTACACAATTTATCAAATTGCAAACACTTTTATCGATAATGAAATAGATATAATCTGCTTTCAAGAGTACATCGAGCCTCATGATAATCGATATGAAAACATCTCAGATGCTATGAAAGCATATCCATATTTTGCAATCTATAATGGATCTACCGACAGTACTAGGTTAGCAATTTTTAGCCGATATCCAGTTACAAATAGTGGAAAGATTGAATTCGAAGGGAGTAATAATGGCGCAATGTGGGCAGATATAAAAGTTAGTAACTCATTTGAATTCAGGGTTTTTAACAACCATCTTCAAACTACTGGAATGACAAGCGCTCGAAAATACGGGATTCCGGAAAAATTTAAAATCTTATCTGAAAATGCCATTATGAGGACTAGACAAGCAATAGAGATAAGAAACTGTATCGATACTACCCTATTACCAATAATCGTTACGGGCGATTTCAATGACACACCTTCGTCTTTTGTATTCAATCGCATTAAGGGTCCGAATCTGATAGACGGATTTAAAGAGGCAGGAAGTGGGTATGGAAGTACATTCAGATGGTTTAAAAAACTACTTAGGATTGACTATATAATTCATTCAAAAGAGTTCAAAACAACCCAATATAGAACATTAGATTTAGACCTTAGTGACCATAAACCTGTTATTGCTGAAATGGAATATCAAAACTAAATATTGAGCCCTCTCCCTCTTTTGAAGAGAACCATAATTCTCCTCCATTTCGTTGAACAAAATCTTTGCAAATTAGTAAACCTAATCCCGAGCCCTCTTCATTATTAGTGCCAAAGCTTGTATAATGAACATCTACCTTAAATAGTTTTTCCTGTCCATCCTCACTAATACCAGTTCCATTGTCAATCACAGATATTATAACTCTATTCAACTCCTTAACCATTTTAATCTCAACATCAGAGCCCTCATTACTGAATTTGATTGCATTACTGATTAAGTTACGCATAACAGTTTTAATCATGTCAATATCAACAGTTGCCACAACCTTTTCTGTAGGTTCAAACTTGATATTTATATTTTTAAGTTCGGCAACTGATCTTGAAACCTCAAGAACTCCATAAATTAAATCTGTAAGCTCAACTCCATCTTGAAAGACTGTCTTCAATTTTCCAGTTTGACTTTTTGTCCATTTTAATAGGTTATCTAACAGAATATAGCATTCATCAGTAAGTCTGTTTGCCATTGTTAGAAGTTCGTACATATCAGGAGAGATACTATCCTTTTCTATATTGAATACAAGAGCATTCATAACCATCCTTATAGAAGCAACAGGAGATCTCAAATCATGGGCGATAACAGCATAGAGTTTATCTCGTCCGAGAATTGTTTTCCGAAGCTCTTCTGTCTGCTTAGAGATTGTCCTCTTGGCAGCAATCAACGAAATTTGATGGTTAATCCTGATAAGTAGCTCATCCTTGTTGAATGGTTTAGACACATAATCAGCTGCACCTAATTTGAACCCCTTTACAATATCTTCCGAAGAGTTTAAAGCAGATAAGAAAATGATTGGTATATCACATCTTTCAGGCGTTCCTCTTAAAACTTTCGCTACCTCATAACCATCCATATCCGGCATCATAATATCCAAAAGTATTAGATCCGGATCGGATTTATTCACGACCTCCAAAGCCTCACGTCCATTTGAAGCAGTTAAAGTTTTGAATCCAGCTTTGGATATCAAAAGCTTTAAAAGTAGAACGTTGGCATCCACATCATCTACAATCAGAATCGTGAAGTCTGAGTTGTTAATCTCCATTTTAGTAACTATATTTTGGTCTTAAAATACTCAATTGTTTTTATCAAACCCTCTCTCAATTGAACAGTTGGCTCCCAACTAAGCTTTGCTTTAGCTAAAGAGATATCCGGTTGTCTTTGTTTAGGATCATCAGAAGGAAGAGGCATGTATACAAACTTAGATTTAGAACCTGTTAATTCAACGACAAGCTCGGCTAGCTCTCTAATTGTAAATTCATTAGGATTCCCAATATTAATTGGGCCAATAAACGACTCCTCTGTGTTCATCATCCTTGTCATGCCCGAAATAAGGTCATCAACGTACTGAAAACTCCTAGTTTGATTACCTTCTCCATAGAGAGTAATATCATTTCCTTTAAGTGCTTGCACTATGAAATTAGAAACAACTCTACCATCGTTTGGATGCATTCTAGGGCCATAAGTATTGAAAATTCTTATAATTTTTATTCTGACATCATTTTGACGATGATAGTCCATAAAAAGTGTCTCTGCACATCTTTTTCCTTCGTCATAGCAAGATCTGATTCCAATAGTATTCACATTGCCCCAATAACTTTCGGGCTGTGGATGTACAACTGGGTCACCATATATTTCACTTGTAGAAGCTTGCAGAATTTTCGCATTTATCCGTTTTGCAAGACCAAGCATATTGATCGCTCCCATCACGGATGTTTTGACTGTCTTTATAGGATTGTATTGATAATGAACAGGGGAAGCAGGACATGCAAGATTATATATCTCATCAACCTCTGCTAAATAGGGGTTGATTACATCGTGTCGAACAAGCTCAAAACGAGGATTTCCGATAAGATGCATTATATTATCCTTGGATCCAGTAAAATAGTTATCCAGACAGATAACATCATTACCCTCATTCACAAGTTTTGTACAAAGATGGGAGCCGATAAAACCGGCCCCACCGGTAACCAATATTCTTTTCATACAATTGTTATTTACCTATGCAATAGTACTTGAACCCTTCACCTGCAAGTTCAGCAGCATCATAGATGTTTCTACCATCTACAACGACATTGCCTCTCATAGATAATTTAATTTTTCCCCAGTTAGGAAGACGGAACTGTTTCCACTCAGTAACCAGAGCAAGCGCATCTGCATCTATACAAGCATCATACATATTATGGCTATATGTGATTACATCGCCTATACGTCTATGAGTCTCTTCGGCAGCAATTGGATCGAAAGCTGTAACTGTTGCACCAGCAGCAAGTAACATTTCAATAATCACAATTGATGGTGCTTCACGCATGTCATCAGTATCTGGTTTGAAAGATAAGCCCCATAAAGCAATTTTTTTACCCTTAAGATCGCCGTTAAATGCCTTTTCAAGTTTTCTGAAAACTATACTTTTTTGATGCTCGTTAACCTCTTCGACTGCTTCAATAATTCTCATCCTTGTTGAATGAAAATTACCAGTATGAACCAGCGCCTTAACATCTTTAGGGAAGCAAGATCCACCATATCCAGCACCTGCATACAAGAAACTACCTCCAATACGTTTATCACTACCGATACCCCTTCTTACAGAGTCAACATTTGCACCAGTCACTTCGCAAAGAGCAGCAATCTCGTTCATAAAGCTAATTCTAGTAGCAAGCATAGCATTTGCTGCATATTTTGTCATCTCTGCAGATGCGATATCCATAAAGATAATCGGATAACCATTAAGCACGAATGGCTTATATAATCTCTCCATGAGTTGTTTAGCTCTTTCACTATCTACCCCAATTACAACTCTGTCTGGAGTCATGAAGTCCTTAATTGCAGCACCCTCTTTTAAGAATTCTGGATTTGAGGCAACATCAAACGGAATATTTACTCCTCTTTTATTTAATTCATCTTGGATAGCTGCTTTAACTTTTTGAGCTGTTCCAACAGGTACAGTACTTTTTGTAACTAGTAGAACATAGTCGTTCATGTTTTTTCCGACAGTTCTTGCAACGTCTAAAACATATTTTAAATCTGCACTACCATCTTCATCTGGAGGAGTTCCTACAGCACTAAAGATAACTGAAACTTTATCTATGTTCTCAACTAAGTTATTTGAGAAAGAGAGTCTGCCCTCAGCAACATTTTTGTCAACTAATTCCTTGATACCAGGCTCGTAGATTGGCATGATACCATTATTGAGCTTATCAATTTTCTGCTTATCGATATCTACACAGATCACATTAACACCCATCTCTGCAAAACAAGCTCCAGTTACTAAACCGACATAGCCAGTTCCTACTATTGCAACATTCATAATATCAAGTTTTTAAGGTTATTCAAAAAGTTAAAATCAATTACAAATCTATCAAATTGTTACGAAATATACTAATTAAAAATCAATTCCAAAATAGCAAAGTCAATATTCATCTACTTTAGATGGTCTGTTTCAATTCTTAATAGATGCTATTTCTTTTACAGCTTCTATCGCAGAGTCAACTTCAGATTCAGTTGTAAAGGCACCTATACTCATTCTTACTGTACCATGCATATCGAAAGTTCCAATATTTTCATGAACTTTTGGAGCACACTGTAAACCAGTTCTCACAGCAATACTATAATCCACATCTAACATTACTCCCACATCACCTGCTTCAAAACCATTAATATTGAAGCTAAGAACAGGATTTTTATTCTCCTTGCTATCTGCACAGTATGTAGTAACACCTTCAATATTCTGGATACCATTTCTAAGTTTATCCCACAAAGCCATCTCTCTGTTGTGAATATTCATAATTCCCTGCTCTTGAATCCACTTAACACCTGCATTTAATCCTGCAACTCCAAGTAAATTCAAAGTTCCATATTCCAAACGATAAGGATACTCCTCTAAATGTGCAGGATATGCAGATCTTACGCCAGTTCCTCCAGCCCTTGTATGGTTGATATGAATGCCCTCTCTTACATACGAACCACCAATTCCAGTTGGTCCCATAAGGCATTTATGCCCTGTAAAGCAGTATACATCTACATTTGAATCTTGCATATCGAAATCAACAGCACCCGCTCCTTGGCTTCCATCAACAACGAAGATCACACCTCTCTCTTTACATATTTTACCAATCTCCTTCAAAGGCTGAATTGTTCCCAATACATTAGAACAGTGAGTTACTATAACAAATTTTGTATTTGGTCTGATTGCCTTTTTAATATCATCAGGCTCTACATATCCATGGCTATTAAATGGAACATAAGTTACATCAATAGTACCAGCATTGTTATGAACATAAAGAGGTCTTAAAACAGAATTGTGCTCGAGCATTGTTGTTACAACATGAATACCCTTCTCTACAAGTCCATTTATTATAAGATTTAGAGAATCAGTAGCGTTGTAACTGAATGTTAACCTATTATGATCATTACCTCCATTAAAAAGTTTAGTCAACATCTTTCTTGTATTATTGACAACCTCTTCAGTCTCAACAGCAGCATCAAAACCAGAACGACCTGGATTAACACCGTGCTTTCTATAGAATGTATTCATGAAATCATAAACAACGTCGGGTTTTGGAAAACTGGTAGCTGAGTTGTCCAAATAGATAAGTTTGCTCATAGTTATTAAGTTTAATTATTTATTATCAATGCATCTGCGACTACTTCTGCAATAGTCTTTATTTGTACGCCCAGCTTATAAGTATGGTTCAATTGCGAAAGCTGGTCAACACAGTTGTGACAAGGAGTGATTACAACCTTAGCCCCTGTTGCCTTTATTTGGTCGGCCTTTATTTTACCAATGGCGATTCTCCTTTCGTTATATTCGCTCATTGCTAATTGTCCTCCTCCACCTCCACAACAGAAGTTGTCATTTCCATAAGGATTCATCTCCACAAAATCGGAAACAGCCTCTTTTACAACAAAACGTATCTGTTTGAGGAGACCGCCATTTCTAACAAGGTTACATGGATCATGAATTGTATATTTTTGGGAGTTGAGTGATTTATCTATCTTAATTTTGCCAGATTGAATGTATTCAGCAATCAATTCAACAACAGTAGTTACATCGAAATCATATTGTTTCTTAAGATAGTTTGGTCCCTCCCATCGATTGGCTCTCGAACCATGACCACATTCGCCTAGCACCAATCTCTTACAACCTAGTCTTTTTACTTCATCATGAAGATTTCTGGTAATAATTGCAGCCTCTTGGTTGTTGGCATTAAAGAAACCATAATTCGTTACATCATAATATTTAGTAGACAAAGTCCAGCTCTCTTTTGCAGCATAAAAAATCTTAGCCATTGCAGAGATAGATAATGGAAAAAACTTTGGCTCCCTAGGGTTGAGAGTATAAAAAACATCTCTATTCACTTCGTTCAAAGGAATTGCTGCCTTTTCATCAGACAATTCATCACGTAACTCATCCTCCATCCAACGAATAGTGTCGGTAAACTCATCCTCTGGAATACCCATATTGTTGCCAGTCTGTACTGCAGCATCAACAGTCGCCTGAAGAGTCTGAGGAACCATGTTCATCGCAACTAGCATTTCTCTACCTTTTCGAACAACATAAGGAATATCTACTCCTATTGAACAATGTTTAACACAACGTCCACACATTGTACATGCTCCAAAAAGTAAGTCCACCATTTGCGAAGCACTCTTCTCATCCAACTCTTTTGCACCAAATAGATAAGGAGCAACTCTCCCAGTAAAAGAGGAGTATCTTTTGTAAAGAGACCCCACAAGCTCTACCTTCTTTCCAGGAATATAATCTGAATGCTTAAGAGCCTTATAGTACATGCAACTATCGGCACAAAGACCGCACCTGACACATGCATTTATATTTACAGCAAGCTTGTTGTCTTTAGACGTCAAAACATCAAGCGCTTTTTCATAATTAATTTTTAAATCCTTTTCCATACTTGCTTAATGTTTTTCAGGCCATGTGCCCCTTTTTCCATAAAACCTACCAAGATAAATTCTGGCAACAAAGAAGTAAACAAGATGACGAGTCTTACCAACTGGCAGCCATAGAAAAAATAAAGCCGATAATGTAAAATACAAACCGGCCGAAACAGAATCAATCATATACAAGAATGTACACAATTGAAAACAGGATGTAAACAAATTTGAAAAATAGTCATCAGGAATCGAAAGAGATCTCAAATCACTTTTAATAAATCTCTTAAAAAGAATAAAGAGACCGCATACAACAGACAATAAAAGAACAATCTCTATTAAAATTGCAAAATTTGATAATATCTCATTCCAATTGGGGAAAATCAGTGCAAAGAGAAAAAAAGCTATTGCAACAAATGATCCTATATGGTAGATGATTCCAGAAACATAGGTAGGAAGGTGAAGATAGGCAGACTCTTTAGCAAAAGGAGACATTGCTTTTGTAAAAGAGTAGAAAACAGCACCACTAGTATCTTCTACTCCTTTCGAAAAGTCAAGCGATTTACTTTGAACTCTTTTGAAAAAGGTAAGTAGAAGTACAAAGCCAGATATCAAAAATGATATCGAGGCAAAATAGATATACCACTCCATAATACAGATCTAAACACATCCGTCTGGCTTAGGTAAACCTGCAACCTTGCAAGCACCTCTTGCCGGACCTAGAGGAAATAATTCATATATCTCTCTCAATTTCAATCCAGTCTCTTGACAAATTGTTCTAATCATAGGAGCATTACCCTTCTCTTCAAAGTTCCTACGAATAATTCTAAGCACAGACCAATGTCTATCGGTGAGTTCATCAATTCCGTCAGATTTTGCAAATAGGTGAGCGACTT
This sequence comes from Bacteroidales bacterium, assembly GCA_041441455.1. Lineage (GTDB taxonomy): Bacteria > Bacteroidota > Bacteroidia > Bacteroidales > UBA932 > JAFIHK01. Next base: position 12,537 of record JASDTB010000006.1, on the reverse strand, counting down.
CGTCGTTCCAAAGGGTAGGATCAGTTAAAAATCCATCTCCATCAACATCGAAAGTTTTACCATTAAGTTCTAAGGTTGCCATAAGTAATATTTAGGTTAAGTTTCTACGAAGATATTAAAAAAATTATTTGAAAATTCAAGATTTCGCTTACGGAGCAAACACTTTTTGCGTTATTTTGTTAAAAAGTAAAAACAATTTTTATGAAAAGTGATATTGAAATTGCACACTCGATAAAAATGAGACACATCAAAAGTGTTGCAGCTGACCTGAATATTCCCGAAGAGGATCTCGAAATGTATGGAAAATACAAAGCAAAACTACCTCTTAAATTCATCAATAGAGAAAAATTTGGAAAGTTGATTTTAGTATCAGCAATCTCACCAACTCCAGCAGGAGAAGGGAAAACAACAGTATCTATTGGCCTCTCGCTTGCCTTAAATAAGATTGGCAAAAAGTCAATCGTAGTACTTAGAGAGCCATCACTAGGTCCTGTTTTTGGTATAAAAGGAGGAGCAACTGGAGGAGGTTACTCGCAAGTATTACCAATGGAAGATATCAACCTACATTTTACAGGTGATTTTGCCGCAATAGAAAAGGCTCACAACTTGCTGGCAGCTATCATTGACAACAATATTCAAAATAAGGTCAACAATATAGGTCTTGATCCACGCACCATCTCTTGGAAAAGAGTAATGGATATGAATGATAGATCGCTCCGGACAATAGTGGCAGGTTTAGGAGGCACAACTCACGGAATTCCAAGGGAGACAGGCTTTGACATTACCGCAGCCTCAGAAGTGATGGCAATCTTGTGTCTCGCTAAAGACATAGAAGATTTAAAGCAAAGATTAGGCAACATATTCATTGGATACACATTTGATAAAAAACCAGTATATGCCCGCGATCTAAAAGCACAAGGAGCAATGGCAGCACTATTAAAAGATGCAATTAAACCAAACTTAGTTCAGACAACAGAGGGAACACCAGCGATTATTCATGGAGGCCCTTTTGCCAATATAGCCCAAGGAACAAATTCGGTTATTGCCACTCAGACAGCTATGTCCTTGACAGACTATACAGTAACAGAGGCTGGATTTGGCTTCGATTTAGGTGCAGAAAAATTCCTTGACATCAAAGCAAGACACGCTGGACTCTCTCCAAATGCAGCAGTTTTAGTAGCAACGGTAAGGGCTCTAAAGTACCATGGAGGAAAAAGTCTTAAAGAGATAAAGTCTCCAGATGTGAAGGCCCTCGAAAAGGGAATCGAAAATCTTCAGAAACATGTTGAGAACATAAAACTTTTCAATTTAGCACCAATTGTTGCAATCAATAAATTCGAATCAGACTCACAAGAGGAGCTCGACTTTATCAAAAACTACTGTAAACAGCATGAGATTCCTGTTTCAATTGTAGATGTCTGGGGGTCAGGAGGAGCAGGAGCCGTAGAGTTGGCAGAACTAGTGCTTAAGGCATCAGAGGATTGTTGCCCACTATTTGCACCATTATACTCATTGAACGACACTGTAGAAAACAAAATTGAGCAGATTGCAAGCAAAATTTATGGAGCAGTAGCTGTAGACTATACACCAAAAGCTAAAGCAAATCTCAAAAAGATTGAGAATCTAGGACTAAGCAACCTTGCCATCTGTATGGCTAAAACTCAAAAATCACTCTCCGATAATCCAGAATTATTGGGTCGCCCTAAAGATTTCATAATTACTGTAAGAGAGATTGAAATTGCCGCAGGAGCTGGATTCTTAATTCCGATTACAGGGGAAATTATGAGGATGCCAGGACTTCCAGAAGAGCCTTCGTCGGAGAGAATCGACATCGACAACGAAGGCAACATTACTGGACTATTCTAACAGAAACTTAAAAGCAATCATTGAAAGAGCTTACTTGTGTCTAACAATAAGCTCTTTTTCAATATCATCGATTGAGATTTCAAGTTTATTCATCAACACTAATGAATGATATACTAAATCTCCAATCTCATAAATCGCCCTTTCACGATTATTAGTTACAGCCTCGATTATTACCTCCGACGCCTCTTCACCAACCTTTTTTGCAACTCTTCCTATATCACCATTCAGCAACTTTGAAGTATAAGAATTCGTTGGAGGAGTTGCCCTTCTCTCTTCAATCACACCCTCCAAGACTCTTATAAAACCTTTCGAATCCTTTTCGCCAAAACAACTATATGTCCCATTGTGACAAACAGGTCCATTCGGATTTACTTTAATCAGAAGGGTATCTCGGTCGCAATCGAGCGAAAGATCAACAACAGTCAAAAAATTACCACTACTCTCACCTTTTGTCCAAAGTCTCTTTTTACTCCGGCTATAAAAGCATACCCTTCTCTCTTCTATCGTTTTCAAAACACTCTCTCTACTCATGTAACCAAGCATCAAAACATTCAAAGAGACTGCATCTTGAACAATTGCAGGAATAAGTCCATCACTACTTTTATTAAACTCAACTTTATCTATATCTATCATAATCTTATGTTTAATCCATTATTTATTAAATACTCTTTTAATCGTCTTATCGTTATAATATTTTTATGAAATACTGAGGCAGCCAATGCAGCATCTACACCACCTGTCTCGAAGACATTTAAGAAGTCTGTAAGGGAGCCAGCTCCACCAGAGGCGATAACTGGAATTGAAAGCCTATCAACAATTTGTCTCAATAGATCGCAATCAAAGCCAGACTTTGTCCCATCATGGTCTACAGATGTCAATAAAAGCTCGCCAGCACCTCGCTCCTGGGCCTCACGAATCCAGTCAAACAGTCTGCGACCACTATTAATGGTTCCTCCATGAGTCATTACATAGACCTCGCTATCTTCCCTTTTGTAATCGATAGCCACAACAACGCTTTGACTACCATGTTTTATTGCAATTTCAGAAATTAGATTTGGCCTTGCCACTGCCGAAGAATTTATACTAACCCTGTCGGCTCCTGCATAAAATAGCCTCGATGCATCTTCAATCTTAGAAATTCCGCCTCCAACAGTGAATGGGATATTTATATTTTCTGCAATCTTAGAGACTACCTCAACAAATGTTTTACGGCCTTCAATCGTTGCACTAATATCTAGAAAGACAAGCTCATCGGCTCCTGCAAGAGAGTAGCTTTTTGCCATCTCAACTGGATCGCCAGAGTCAATTAAATCGGAAAAATTGATTCCTTTTACCGTTCTTCCGTTTTTTACATCGAGACAGGGAATTATCCTTTTTGCAACCATGATTCAAGCTCTCCTTTTTTAAACGCACCTTCATAAAAAGACCTTCCTATAATTACACTATCAACTCCAATAGATGACAACTCCATAATATCATTAATCCCACTTACTCCCCCACTTGCAGTTAGACTTAGCTCTGGAAATACTCTCTTTATTTGTTTATAAAGATTAAAATCTGGCCCCGTCAACATGCCATCTTTTTCAATATTAGTTATTATCACTCTTTTCAAACCAATATCACAATACTTTTTCAAAAAATCTTCAATCGAAAAAGGGGTTCGTTCCAACCACCCTCTAGAGCAGATTTCACGACCTTTAATATCTACACCTAATATTATCATCGAACTATATTTCTCAATTAGCTTTTTTGTCTCGTACTCATTTTCTATTGCAATTGATCCACAAATAATCTCATCAACCCCAGAATTTAGCACCATCTCTGCGGTTTCGAATGATTTGATACCTCCTCCAAACTCTATCGAAAGAGTTGTCTCTCTTTTAATTTTTCCAACTAATTCGAGGTTAATAGGGGCAGATGATTTCGCGCCATCTAAGTCTACAATATGGAGCTTGTTAAAGCCAATTCTCTCAAAGACTTTTGCTGCCTGAATGGGATCTTTTTCATACACTTGTCTCTTTTCATAATCTCCTTGAGAGAGCCTTACGCACTCTCCATTAAGAATATCTATTGCCGGAATTATTTCAATCATTACATATATTTTATAAAGTTTTCGATAATTGTCTCTCCTACTACTCCACTTTTTTCGGGGTGAAACTGTGTCCCAATAAAATTATCGCGAGATAATGCAGCCGAAAACCGATCTCCATGAGTTGTTGTTGAGATGGTAAACTGATTAATTTCTGGAGCATAAGAGTGAACAAAATAAACATAGTCTTCATCTTTTATCCCTTTGAATAAAAACGAATTATTGTTCTGCAAAGTATTCCATCCGATATGAGGCACTCTCGCTGAAATAGACTGACTTAACTTCATAACCTTGTTAGGAAATATACCAAGACACTTACATGGTCCCTCTTCCGACTCCTCACACATTACCTGCATCCCAACACAAATTCCAAGAACAGGAACTGTCAGTTTTTTTATCAAATCGTCTAGCCCCAAATTACAGATTGTCTGCATTGTAAATAGAGCATCTCCAACACCTGGCATAATTACCTTCGAAGCACTCCTAATCTGGTCAAAGTTGTTTGTTACAATAAATTCCGCACCTGTCTTTGCAATTGATTTACTGATAGAGTGCAGATTACCTGTATTATAGTCAATAATTGCAATCATAACGATCCTTTTGAAGATGGTATTATTTTATTCCATGAATTTCGGCGAATTGCTTGGCGAATTGCTCTTGCAAAGGATTTAAAGATTGCTTCTGCTTTGTGGTGGTCATTCTCTCCAAAAAACTCAACATGAATATTGCATGAAGCACCTCTGGCAAAACTTTTAAAGAAATGAGATATCATCTCGGTCGAAAGCTCTCCAACCCTTTCACGCTTAAATTCTCCCAACCAAACAAGTTCGTCTCTTCCACCAAAATCAAGTACGACCTTTGCCTGAGACTCATCCATTGGCAAAACAAAACCATATCTCTCTATTCCCTTTTTATCACCCAAAGCCTCGTTAAAAGCACGTCCAAGCAGAAGACCAGTATCTTCAACAATGTGGTGATCGTCAGTAGAGAAATCGCCTTCAGCTAGAATCTCAAGATCAGTCATACTATGCACAGGAATCTGAGTCAGCATATGGTCGAAGAAGCCTATCCCTGTTGAAATTTTTGCCTTTCCTGACCCATCCAAGTTGAGACTGATACTAATGACTGTCTCATTTGTTTTAGAGCTAAGGCACACAACTCTTAGACGCTCCTCTCTACTCTCAACAATTTTTAACTCCGCTAGCGCACTAAGCAAAATCCTATTTTGCGATGGAGTGCCAACAGTAATTCTTAAATACTCCTTTTGATTAAAGCTGCGACGCCTAACCATAATTTGATTTACAGAGAGATAGTCATAAATTCTTTTTGCATCATCGGTTTGAACTAATAAAAAGTTTGTGTCACTTTTTATCACATTATCAAAGATCGCCAACTCTTTGATGGCCAACTCTAAACTCTCTCTCTCTCGTTTTATCTCATCAATTTTATCGCTACTACGTGTCATTAACCTACATACAGCCTCCCATTCACTTAAGACATCAATATTATATGGATACTTAACTTTGCTTAGTAAATTGATGATCTCTTGATTAGCTAATGCTGATCCTATCCTAAGACCTGCCATTCCGTAAGCTTTTGATAATGTTCTTAAGATTATAATGTTGTCAAATTCATCAATATACTGAGCCATGCTCTGATTTTTTGAGAACTCTATATATGCCTCATCTATAACTAGTAATCCCTCAAATTTAGATGCTAAATCTCTTAATTGATTCGTGGAAAGTGAGAGTGAGGTTGGGTTATTGGGATTACAAACAAAAATCAACTTTGTATTGCAATCTGTAAGGGCAAGTAGATCTTGATTATCAAATCCAAAATCGTTATTCAGAGGTAATTCACGATACTCAACATCATTTACCCCAGCACAGACTTTATACATTCCATAAGTTGGAGAGATAGAGACAATATTATCGACACCTGGTGTACAAAAGACCCTTATCACAAGGTCAATCGTTTCGTCACTTCCATTCCCTACTACAATCTTTTCTGGTTCGACATTGTAAATCAAAGAGAGCATATTTCTAAGCCTTTTACTTCTTGGGTCTGGATATCGATTAATCCCATCGTCATAAGGTGATTCATTTGCATCCAAGTAGATATCAATAGAGCCATAAGCTTCGTCTCTAGCGGTAGAGTAAGGAGTGAGACACCATATATTTCTCCTTGCCAATTTTTCAATTCTAGTCATAGCTAATTCATCCTTTTAAAACATTACCAACTCTTTCATCTACAGCAAGCTTATGCGCTGCCAAACCCTCTGCCTCTGCCATTACTGATGCAATTGGCCCAACGAGAAGAATTCCCTCTTTGGAGATCTCTTGAAATGTAATCCTCTTTAAGAAACTAGACAAAGAGACACCTCCTGTAGATTTTGCCCATCCAGCAGTGGGCAATGTATGATTAGTCCCAGAACAATAATCTCCAACTGTCTCTGGAGAGTAGTTCCCTATAAAGACGCTTCCTGCATTTAAAATTTTATTGCAATACCTTTCTGCCTTCTCAATAGCCAGAATCAAGTGCTCAGGAGCATAACTATTTGAATATTGGATCATTTCATCGACAGAAGAGAGCACAATAATTCTGCTGTTCTTTATCGATCTATTTATAATATCGCCTCTTGATAAGCCAGACATCTGCTCTTCGAGTAACTGAGAAACCTGCTTTGCGACTGAAGGAGAGGTCGTGAGTAAAATAGATTGGGAGTCAGGACCATGCTCAGCCTGCGAAAGCATATCTGCTGAAATAAATGAGGCAACTGCAGTATCGTCAGCAAGGATCATTACTTCTGAAGGACCAGCAACCATATCTATTGCAACATCTCTAGAAACCTGAACCTTTGCCTCATTTACATACTGGTTTCCAGGACCGAATATTTTGTCCACCTTTTTAATTGTATCAGTCCCATAAGCCATTGCAGCAATTGCTTGAACACCTCCCACCTTGTAAATCTCCTCAATACCGAGCAACTTGGCAATATAAAGCAACTCATCAGAAATCTTTCCTTCTTTTGAAGGAGGTGTGCAGACAACTATCTCTCGACATCCTGCCTCTATTGCAGGAATAGCAAGCATTAAGAGTGTAGAAAAAAGAGGAGCAGTACCTCCAGGAATATACAGACCTACTCTTCCAATTGGAACACTTTTTTGAAAACATTTAACTCCAGGCATCGTCTCGACAACAACACCATCAATATATTGAGCTTTGTGAAATTTTGATATATTTTCTGCAGCTATACTCACTGCCCTTTTTAGCTCTTCTGAGCAATCCTGAGCCGCAATTTGAATCTCACAAGTAGCCACCTTTAAAGAAAAATTTCTTACACCATCAAAGATCTCAGTATAATCTACGACCGCTTCATCTCCCCTTTTTCTGACATCTCTAATTATATCGCGAACAGATTCGAATAGCATTGATTCCGACCAAGATGGTCTTTTTGTAATTTCACCCCAAGTCTCAACAGACGGATAATAAATAATATTTTGCATGACTTTTTTTGTTTTAGTAAGAACATTATTGATTGAATTACAACATCATTTTATCTAATGATAATACGAGAATGTCTTCAGCTCCAATCATTTTAAGCTTTTCAATTTTTTCCCATATCTCACTTTGATTTACTACCGAGTGGACAGAACACCATCCCGAATTAGCCAAAGGCATAACTGTTGGGCTCTTCATTCCAGGCAAAATCTCAACCGCCCTATCAATTTTTGAAGATGGTAGATTAATTACGAGATATTTCATTCCTTTGCTTCTCTCGACTGCCTCAAAACGCACCAAAAGCTGATTGATAATCTTTAATTTATCTGCAACAATCCCTTTTGTACAGATTAGTACAGCCTCTGAATTTATCACCTGCTCTACCTCTTTTAAACCATTAGACACAAGTGTTCCTCCAGAACTTACAATATCAAAAATTGCATCTGCCATTCCTACAGATGGGGCAATTTCCACCGATCCAGAAATCTCTTGGATCATAGCTTTAATTCCATTTTGACGAAAATAGTCTTCCAAAATTACAGGATAAGACGTTGCTACTCTCTTATCATTAAACCACTTAATGTCAAAATAATCATCGCTCTTTGGTATTGCCAATGAGAGTCTGCACTTACCAAACCCCATACGATGGATGATATCTACATTTGCCTTTTTCTCATACACTTCGTTTAGCCCAACGATCCCAATATCTGCAACTCCAGAGGCGACTGCACCTGGGATATCGTCGTCGCGCAGATATAAGATCTCCACTGGAAAATCATTGCTCTTTGAGAGTAATTTTCTCTTACTCTCTTCAAAAGAGACACCTGCGTCTTTAAGTAAAGCTGTACTGTCGTCGTACAGACGGCCTTTAGCCTGAACTGCTAATCTTATCATAAAAATTTAAAATGGATTGAAAATAAAAAAGGGCTCACCAGATTTGGCAAGCCCTCGTATCACTTATTTAACTGTCAATTAAAAATTCAAATGAGAATGCGACCTGCCATGATGATGGAGGTGATGATGATGCATAACATTTGATAATTGACCGTATTTCATTTGTTCGATTTGATGGGCAAATGTATATGATTTTTTTGAATTATTCTACAAATATTTTTAATACGTATGCATACTTCCCTCTGCTATAGGCAAATACGAAACACCAAGCCAGGTAATTAGTAACAATATAAAAGAGATGATCAAGAAATATGCTGCCATGTTCTGAGTTTTAGTAATACGTCTGAGGTGGATAAAAACCAAATAAAAAACAGCAGTAGTGAATGCCCACGTCTCTTTTGGATCCCAAGTCCAAAAGTCACCCCAAGCCTCTTTTGCCCATAAAGCACCCATAAGCATTCCAGCAAGCAAAAGGCCAAATCCAATAGCAACTAAATTGTCGGAGAGAATGTACAATTCATTTTTATCGCTTTTTTTGCTAAAAACTATCATTAATCCACAAATGAAAGCTGCTCCCAAAATTGAGTAAGAAAGGATATAAGATGAAACATGAGGAATGAACCAAGGGCTTCTAAGGGCAGGCATAAGATTAGTGAAATGCAACTCAGGCTTTGCAATATTTATGATCATAAATACAGTAGATACAATTGCAGAATAAGCAATTAGCCACTTATACTTCCATTTGAGATAAATAACTAAACCCGTAATCATTATAAAGAGAGAGTACCACAACCTTGTTTCACCCATAGTTCTGAAAGGTGGATGTCCCAACCATCTCCACAAGCCAATAATAAAAATCATAAAGACCAAAATACCAGCTATTACAAATAGAGTTGAGAGTGCTTTACTTTTATTTAAATAAATAAGCACAATCGCTACAATCCAAAGGATTACAGTAATAGACGAAAAATATATAAAACTACTCCATTCAACCATTTTTCCTTCCTCCTACTATTAATAAAACACAGCCCAAGAAAAGAATTAGAACAGACCCTATAACACCATTTTTCCATGGGTCATAAACAAGTTCAAAAACAGAGTAATCAGAGTCCTTTCCCTTTACTTCGTCATATCCGCTCTGATAAATAGTCCAAAAGCCAACAGATAGAGGATCATTTACGGAAGTACTCCCTTTTATTGTCTCTTTATCCTTTCTAAACACAACAATATCTGATATATATGACTTAGCTTGAGGCATATCCATTACTAGCACCGATGAATCGGAGAGCTCTATCGTTTTTGGAGATTCAAAATAATTCCCACAACTTATCATGAATTGACCAAGTGATTGACCATTTTTCAATAGAGTTAAGTAAGCTTTTGTGGAAATCATCTTCCTCGAAATAATTGAGTCTGTAATAACAACATAGTCAGCCAAAATTAATTTTTGTTTTTCAATCAATTCGCATCTATTTTCACTACCCGAAATGATGAATTTTCCGCTTGTTTTATTGATTACATGAACAACAGGTGGATACTCATCAATTCTAAAATCAGATAATCCAAGAGCAATGTCCAACTCGACAACCTGACCGCTGTTTTTGTTCTCCGCCCTCCATTCAGGATCACCATAAAAAACCCTCATTAGATATTTCTCTTTATCAGCAAAACCCAAACCCATTGTTAGCAGTAGAGACAATGTCCCAAAATGAACGATTAGAAAAGTGATGTCACGCTTTTTGACAGATTTTAACCGAACAGCAATGATTGATACTAAATTTACTATGGTCAAGAGATATGAGAGAACAAATGGCCACGATGCCACAATATTGTTGTTGGGGATTAACCCCGCAGCAATAGACATCAATCCAATTACAATCAATAAAACAACAGTAAGATGTAACCTCGATAACAAAAGAATAAGCTTCGATCTTCCTGCAAATAGCAGTGCAAGGATTGCAATTCCAACAACTAATGATACAGGATACTTAAGTAAGGCAAAAGGAAATGCTCCAATTGTCAACTCAAGAAGAAGACCAGAAAACAGTATAGCTGAAACGATTATTATATAAAGCCTTAGATTCGTTGTTTCTCTTGAGCCTGCTTCAGCCATTCTGGAATAATTTTAGTTTTGAATTCATCTTTTTTCTGCTTTAGACTCTTCATGTCTAAACCAATATATTGCTGAGCCTTCTCTTTTGTAGACAAATCAGGCATCTGAATCTCTTCGGTTACTCCTTTAGAATACAGTACCTTTTTTATTGCCATTTGAGCCATGTAAGATTTATCCAGGCTATGCGCCAAGATTCTTTGAGTCTCAACTGGGGCATGGAAAGATGCTCCATGTGAAGCAACGGCAAAGTCCCATCTCCATTGAGCCTGTCTAAGCAATTTCATAACATCAGCCATCTCGCCTTCAGTTGCTCCTTTATCCCAAGCAAATTTTGCTAAAATATGGGCTTTTGCAAGTTCAGTTTCAACTCGATCTCTAATCTCTAATACCTTATCTTGATACTCATATACATACTCTTTCAACTTCTCCTCACTATCACGGTGGCAGGTTTGACATGTTCTGTCTATGTTTTTCAATGGTGACGAAATATGGTGATCGCTATACTTTATACCACCCTCTGCCTTGTATGGCATATGACAATCTGCGCAGGATAGTCCCCTTTTAGCATGTGGGCCAAGCATAAATAACTCATAATCCGGATGCTGCGCCTTTAACATTGGAGCTTTACTTAGAGTATGCTTCCAATCGCTAAAATTGATTTCATCATAATAACTCTCAATCTCCTCCATAGTAATTCCCTTATCCCACGGAAATGTCAGGTATTTCCCATCACCTTTGAAATAGTACTCTACATGGCACTGAGCACATGCGAGAGTTCGCATCTCCTGAATCTTAGACTTCTCGACATCGGAGCCTCTTCTTTGAAAAGCCTCAGCTAAGGCAGGCCGAGTAATCACTAAATTCATATTTTCGGGATTGTGACAATCTGCACAACCTATCGAATTTACAACCTCACTCCCAAACATTGCCCACTTAGACTTATAAAACTGCTCAACACCCTTTTCTGCCATCAATCTTGGAACATCGGGACTCTTACATGTCCAACAAGTAGCCGGTTGAGGGCCTTCGCTGTCGGTCATTGGAGATCCTGTTCGAAGCGTATTGCGCACATCCTCTACAGCATAGTGGTGTCCCCTTGGTGCAGAGTAATCGTGAGAAAATAGATAACCTGCCCATAAGACAACCATTAATGGTCTTTTAGCGAGAACATCATCCATTTTGTTTCCATTATGTTTAGAGACGAAATTTGTATCGGATGTCTGTTTCCAAGTCTCATACTCTCTTGGAAAGTTTTCGCCCCATATTCTGTTTCTAGACTCGATACCAGTTATTTGAACACGCTTATTATTAAAAAGCGTTGCAATTTCTGCCCTCCTCTCTGTAACCGAAGCTGCGAGAAGACCTAACAAGAAGACCGAAACAGCGGTGATGATGAAAAGCGAAACAAGAAATAACCTCTTATGCTTTTCGTAGTAATCTTTTAACTTTCCCATAGTTATCTGTTTTTACTGTTGTTCATTTTTCGTTTTAGCCAATCAGGTACAGGAGATTCCGGAAGTGGTACAATTGCCCCAGGCGATGAAGAGAGATTAGAGATCCTTCCATGAGGGACCTCGCGGTGGCAGTCCCAACACGCTTTCGCATCTCCACTCTTGACATCGGCATATTTCGCCATACCTGTATTGACAAACTCTTTATTCAAAGACTCATGGCATCTTACACAATTTTGCATAATCACACCATAGCTCTCCTCCCTAGGTCTGATTACTTGCGGCTCCATCCTAACTGTAAAAACAGAGGCATGGAATAGGCCATCCTTTGCCTTAAAAGCATACTTTGCCATTACATTATGGTGGGGCACATGACAATCATTACAATTTGTCCACATACTGTGAGAACTTTTCTGCCAAGACTGGTAATACGGCGCCATAATATGGCAATTTACGCAGGCAGAAGGATCATCCGATAAATAGGAATGCATTCTAGAGACATAAGAGAGATAAGCGACAATACCCACGAGGATACCCGCAAGAATGATTCCTGGAACAACGAGCTTTTTGTAGAAAAAGCTTTCCATGTCTTTAAGTTTTAGTTAAAGACAAATATAAAAAAA
>JASDTB010000005.1:0-34621 GCA_041441455.1 Bacteroidales bacterium | reverse complement strand
TCTTCTTCTTCTTCTTCTTCTTCTTCTTCTTCTTCTACTTCTTCTTCTTCTTCTACTTCTACTTCTACTACTTCTCCTATATCCCTACAACCCTAAATTCCTATATTCCTCACTTTCTCTAGTTCTCACTATCTCACCTTCTTACCTTCTCACTATCATTGCTAACCAAATGAATATCAAGGCATTTTGCATTTTACTTCAGACTATGGGTAGTCTGGCAGACTTTTTCAAAATCGTCTCACATACAGTCATCTAAGTTTTTGAAACTAACTTAAAAATTTCGATCCTAAAATAATTGCATTTGATAATCAATGCGTTCTAAATTAGTCTGGCAGACACCCCCTGGCTTGCATGTATTTGCATAACTTTCTGATTATCTGACATATTGCTCGTACGACATTGTAGACATAAATTGTAATGACTTGTTCAGAAGATACATATATTATATTGGGCTTAATTCAGGCATAACTTCTTGATTATAATGGTGCTTCGCAAGTTATGAGCTCAGTTGTGCTTCGCCAAATCCGGAACATCAATTGTATTTGTATTCGAAGTATCTTCGTATGAAGTTGAATCTTAGTTTGAAGTTTAATCAAAGTTTAAAGTTGAATCTTAGTTTGAAGTTGAATCTATGTTTGAAGCGAAGTTTTCAAATAAATGCTATGTATCTCATAGACAGTGCTTTTTGCGATTTCCTGCAGATCCCCCCGATCTGCCAGAATAATTTCTATGTATCTGTATTATAAGATATTAGCTATTTTAAAGATACCAATATAAGAGATTAAAAAGTGATATAATACACATTATTAAATAGTTATACTTTATTCTGGCAGATCGGGGGGATCTGCAGGAAATTGCATAATATTCACTATATCAGGTATTAAAGTATCAAAGTATTAAAGTATTATAGTATTAAAGCATTATAGTTTTTGTGGTTCATCTCACTATTTTTAGTCACCCTCTTCTGCTTTTACATTTTAATTGTACGACGAACACTTACTGGCTCAGGATATTCAGAGACATATCCAATTCTTGCAATAAAATGAACTTTGAAAGATGAAGAATCATTTTCCATACTTGAAGTTACCATTAGCTTATCAAACTCTTTCTCATAAGCTTCAACTTCAATAATTTGATTCATAGGATGAAATCCAATCATCAGATCTCTACACTTCAAATTAATTCTTGTGTAAGCCATTCCCGCCTCAACCCAACCTATAGGATTATTCTGATTATTGCCGATTACAATCCATCCACCACAATCAACAACTTGTTTTGCAGTCCTTTCAACCCCTTTATTCACAAAAGAGCTCTTTTTCGAATCCTCTGGTTTGAAAAATAAGCTTACCATATTACCCGCAAACCCCTTTAACTCCATACCACTAGTAGTCAACCCATCTCTTTTCGACAACACATCCTTATTTGAAAACCTCATCCACTCAGCCAACTCACTCAAGGCCGCAGTATCTTGATTTTGTGAAATATAAGCCTTAAGCATATTATCAGAGATATAAGATCCAATCTTGGAAGATGCATCAAAACATACAATATTTTGACGATTCTCTCCTGCAAACAGATAAGAAAGATCTCCTTCTTTAATTTTTGCCCTTGAAAAAGAGCTTCTCAAAGTCCTCCTCTCTTTAATTCTCTTAACCCAGTTCTCACTGCTTTGCACACCTTGGTTTAATTGAATTACAATATGTGGATTAGATTGATTTGTCAATGAGTCTAACACTACATTGCATTGAATTCCTTTGGAATTGCCCGCTAGAACAAATGTCTGAACAAATGCTCCCAGAGATATATACAACCCCCTTGAAGATGGATCTACAACTTTTAAATGTCTCGAAAAGTCTGGATATACTTTTACAAGATTATCATTTAACCTCTCTACTCTCCAAGGTTGAGTATTATGAGAGCTCCCTGCTAATGAAGCAAGATATAACATTTCATCAAAGTCAGAATTGAATTTGATATTTTTTTCGACAGATTTTCTAGCGGCGATACTACAAGATGTAGTAGAGATAATTGTTGCTAATAAAGACATGATTACAAGACTAGAAAAAACTCTTCTCATTACGTAAATTTAATTTGCGCAAAAGTACAATGAAGAAATTTAGCAGTACTTGATTAAAATCAAGAAATCTTAGCTCTTATTCTGCTCAGAGTTTCGGGAGTCATTCCTAAATATGAGGCTAAATATTTTAATGGAATATTTAAGACATACTCAGGATGCATTTCTAGCAAATACTCGTATCTTTCTAATGGGGTTTTAGTTAACAAAGACAACATATGAGATTCAGAGATAACAAAGACCTTCTCAGTTAATTTTAACCCTATCTCTAAAAACCTACAATCCCTCCGAAATAACTCTTCTAATTTGGACTTAGTTGTCCAAAAAACAGAACAGTCAGATACAGCTTCAATTCCAACTTGAGATGGAGATCCATTTATGTAGCTTGTAAAAGATGTGATAAAAGAGGGCCCAAAAGAGAAGTCGGTAGTTACCTCATTACCCTTATTATCGTAAATGAAAAATCTGACACACCCTCTTTCCAGAAAGAATAGTCAGTCACAAACAATATCTAAATTAGACAATAACTCTCTTTTAGAAAATTCCAAAGATTCAAATTTTGAAATTAAATTTTCTAAAAGCTCAGAATCTGAGTAACCCAGATCAATAATATATTTTTTCAAAGAGTCACTCACTTGATATGAAAAGATTAATAGATATTATATTTTATCTCTTTTACTTTCATCTTAAGCCACGTCCATTCTCCCTCTGGTAAATGCCATGTTGCCTCCAATTCCGTAGGAATAATTATTCCTTTCATTTTTTCGTTCTTGATAGCAGATACCGACCATTTATGTTTTACTGCTCCTGGCTTGGAATCCATAAATCTCATTGTAGAAAAAGACTCAAAATAACCATCTTTATCAAACTTGAACACCCCGTCGACAACAGTCTCTTTATATGTCAATGTCGCTCTAGCGCTAGTTGAATCAATGCTTTCCCAAGAAATATAATCATTTACAAAAGAGGTTGGAAACCAAATCATCTCTGCAAGAAATCTTTGAGCTGATCCTTCGTCAATATTCTTTCCATTTGAATTTACAAGACCAAAGATTGAAAACAACTTGATTTTCATACTACCCTTACCTTCAATAAACAAATCTCTTCCACAAATTCTCAAAAAACCATATTTTACTTTTACAACCCAGATAAATGCTGGAGAAATAGCATCAAACCACTGCGTAGACTCAGCTTTAAACCACTTATCAGAGTTTTGAGATAGACGCATTACTGATTTCTGCCTAATCTTTACATTAGAAATCATATGTTTGTCAATCATCCCCGAAATAACCAACCACTTCTTTATTGGCTCAGGTAATTTCTCAATTTTTTCAGTGTTCAGTACATCATAACACCTCTTTAATCTCTTAATCAAAGAGCGCTTTTCCATTTCAACTTGCCTAAAATAATATAACCTTAATATGTATAAGCACACACAAAAAAGAGATATTATCGCTCCTACAATAATAACTAAATACATAAAATTAAATCTTTTAGAATAGTGCCTTGTTCTTAATAAATCAAAGTTAAAACAAATTTTTTATTTTTTTTTGCAATTATCGCACATATTTTTACATTTGCATCGTTGATTAAACAACCATTTAATATGCAACTAAGTGAATTTGTTGAAATAACCGAATTTCTATCTATCCTCAACGGAAGGTTGTCGGCAGCGATTAATCGCCAATTAAACAGAAAGTTCAAAGCCGAAGGGCTCGATATAACTACAGAGCAATGGTCTGTATTGGCTTGCCTATGGAATCAAGACAGACTTACACAACAAGAGATCAGCGATTTAACTTTTAAAGATAAAGCAAGCATAACGAGACTTCTAGACACCCTTTCGAAGCACAATTTAATTGTCAGAGTATCTGATCCAAAAGATAGAAGGATAAACCTTATCCACCTTACAAAAGATGGAATCGAGATGGAGCAAAAAGCGATGGCAATTGTGCAAGACTCATTTAAAATGGCAATTGCAGACATCGCACCAAATGATCTGCTTTACACAAAAAACATTTTATATAAACTTTTAAACAATATTCTTCAGCAATAATTTTTGCTTGGCATATTAGTTGATACAACAACCGTTGTTAATACAATTTTTGATTAAATTATTATTAAATATAAATTAAGAATGAAACGCATCACTACAGTCCTTGTTACTATTGTATTGACTTCTACCCTGTTCTCTCAGGAGAGGTTAACGATTGAGCAGTGCAGAAAAATGGCTTTAGAACATAATAAAAGCCTACTTATCTCTCAAGAGAAGATAAAAGTCGCTACAGAATTAAAAAAAGCCGCATTTACCCAATTTTTACCAAACTTTTCGGCAAATGCAACATATTTTTGGAATGAGAAGAATCTCTCCCTTCTCCACGAAGATGGTCTCCTTCCGATAGGAACAAAGATGGCAGACGGATCTTTTGGATTCCGTCAAGACCAAGTCAAGAATCAATGGATTCAAGTGTCTCCTGGTAATTATGCCCCTCTTGATTCTGATGGTAAGCCATTCGATCCAAAAGTAAATCCAGAAAAAATTATTTGGAAGGACTATGCTTTACTACCAAAAGAGGCTATGGAGTTTGAGACAAAACATGTCTTTGCAGGAGGAATAGGATTTATGCAGCCGATTTTTTTAGGAGGCAAAATCAGAGAACTCTACAACATTGCAAAGAGTGGCGAAAAATTAGCTGAAGCACAACACGAAGACGAATTAAACACTCTTCTACTCGAAGTCGATGAGGCATATTGGAGAGTAGTCTCTATCTATAACAAGAAAAAGCTTGCAGAAGAGTACTGTAAACTCCTAAAAAAATTAGAGAAGAATGTTGAGAACATGATCGAAGAGGGAGTTGCAACAAAAGGAGATGCCCTGAGAGTTAAGGTTAAACTTAATGAAGCAGAGATGAGTCTTACAAAGGCAGACAATGGTCTAAAGCTTTCGAAGATGGCTCTTTGTCAACTATGCGGCATCGAGTTACAACAAGATGTAGAGTTAGCAGACAATGACCTTTCGCAAAAAGAGATTGCAGAGCCAGTATTTGACATAAACGCAGTTTGGGCAGCAAGACCAGAGATGAAGTCATTAGAACAACTAAATAAAATGGCAGCGTCAAATGTAAAGATTATGGCCTCTAGATTTATGCCAAATGTAGCTTTGACCGGAAATTATATCGTCTCCAATCCAAACAGCTTCAATGGTTACAGTAATTCATTTGCAGGTATGTTTACAGTTGGAGTTGTCCTAAATGTTCCAATCTTCCACTTCGGAGATAAAGTCCACACACTGAGAGCAGCAAAAAGCCAACAAAAAATAGTTTCCTATAAAATTGAAGAGGCTAAAGAGAAGATTCAATTGCAGGTGACACAAGCTGGCTTCAAGATTTCGGAAGCAAACAAGAAAAATGCAGCAGCATTAAAGAATATGGAAAAAGCTGACGAAAATCTAAGATTTGCGAACGAAGCATTTGATGCAGGAGTGATTACTAGTTCGGACTTAATGGAGGCACAGACAGCCTGGCTATCTGCAAATTCAGAGAGAATTGATGCAGGAATAGAGGTACGTCTATGCGAACTATATCTAAATAAAGCAAAAGGAAAGATGGTCCAATAATTTTCAAACTAAATATAAATAAGATAATAAATAAAATAATATACAACAATGGAAAACAATTCTAGCAAACACAGTTTACTGATGGGTCTTCTAGGCCTAATTGGAGTAATTGCAATCGTCTCACTAATAGGCTTATTTGCAGCCAAACCCGACGCACTAATCATTCAAGGAGAGGCAGAGGCTACAGAATTCAGAGTATCGGGAAAAGTACCAGGTAGAATTAAAGAGTTCAAGTTCGAAGAGGGAATGGCAGTAAAGAGAGGAGACACATTAGTTCTCATCGATAGCCCAGAGCTACTTGCGAAGATAGATCAGGCTCAAGCAGCACAATCAGCTGCAGAGGCTCAAAACAGAAAAGCCATTAAAGGTGCACGCCAAGAGCTTATTATGGGAGCTTATGAGATGTGGCAAAAGGCAGAAGTAGGAGTTGAGATTACAAAAAAATCATTTGACAGAGTTCAAAAATTGTACGACAAAGAGGTAGTCTCTGCACAAAAGAGAGACGAAGCAGAGGCTCAATACAAAGCAGCCGTAGCAACCGCAAAAGCAGCCAAGTCACAATATCAAATGGCAGTTAATGGGGCAGAACAAGAAGATAAGGCATCAGCTTTAGCTCTAGTAAACAGAGCAAAAGGAGCCGTTTCGGAGGTAAAATCATATTTAGGAGAGATCTTTTTAGTTTCACCAATCGATGGAGAGGTATCTGAAATCTTCCCTAAACATGGTGAGTTAGTTGGAACAGGAGCGCCAATTATGACAATCACAAACTTAGAAGATATCTGGTTTACATTCAGTGTTAGAGAAGACATCTTGAATGGAATGCAAATTGGAAATACTCTTAAATTGAAAATTCCGGCATTAGGAAATAAAGAGGTTGAAGCAAAAGTAACCTTCATCAAAGCAATGGCATCATACGCAACATGGCGCTCAACAAAGGTAAGCGGACAATTTGATGCAAAAACATTCGAAGTAAGAGCTAAGCCTACTGCTAAAGTAGAAGGTCTACGCCCCGGAATGACCGCTATTGTAGAAACAGTTGTAAAGTAATCCTACTATGACAATTAAAGGATTCAAACAAGTCTGGAGCAGAGAGCTGAAAATGATGCTAAGCAGACCCATTTATCTGTTTTCAACAGTATTTGTAATGGGATTCTGTTACATATTTTTCCTCACAATGATGCGCGAAGGCCTTCCCGAAAGGCTACCTGTCGCCATCGTAGATCTAGACCAGTCTTCGATATCCAGAAGGTTCTTCAGAGAGATCCAGGCAACAGCAATGACCGAAGTCACCCTAAGATGCACAAGCTTCGAAGAGGCTAGAGACGAGATGCAAAAAGGGAACATTCATGGAATCATTGTTATACCTCGCGATTTCTATAAAGATTTGTTAGCATACAGAAGACCAGAGGTCTCATTTTATGTAAACAATGCATATCTGATTGGCGGTACACTTAGCTATAAAGACTTTTTAACAATGTCTGCATTAGGCTCAGGAGCTGTTCAAAGAGAGATGTTAAGAGCAAAAGGATTGACAGAGACTGCAATAATGGGAAGAATACAACCCATTATTATTGATAGCCATATGATAGGTAATCCATGGGCAAACTATGGAGTATATCTGATAAATCTTCTGCTGCCTGGAGTTCTGCAGCTTATGATACTTCTGCTTACGATCTATGCAATTGGAATTGAACTTAAGAATAAAACATCCAGAGATTGGCTTGAGGCTGGCGAAGGTTCACTAGTAGCGGCATTAGCCGGGAAGCTTGCACCATATACCATTCTCTTCTCGATTTTAGGTTTGGCGGGTAATATTCTGCTCTACAAATATGTTCAATACCCGATGCATGGATCGTTTGCTGTTTTCTCATTAGCTACGATTCTATACGTACTGGCTTATCAGGCTATAGGAATATTTATGATTGGATTATTCCCTGTACTACGAGATGGTATCAGCTTTGCTGCCCTATACGGAATTCTTGCATTTACCTATGCAGGATTTACATTCCCGATTGAGGCTATGCCACCAGTAGCACAAGGAGCAAGCGTTCTATTTCCAATTAGACACTATTTCAAAATCTATGTAAGCGAAGCTCTTTTAGGGACAAGCAGTGTAAACATAATTATATACTTTGCAGCCCTTCTTGCCTTTCTACTTCTGCCATTCATAGTCTTCAGAAGATTAAAGAATGCATTGATTAACCAAAACTATCCACTAAAATAGAGAAAAATGAAAAGCAAAAAATCAAAAAATAGCTTCGTAGGCAATGCGTTGAAGGATCTTTTCGATGTTTTCAGAGGAGAGTTTGTACATGTCTTTAAGGACAGTGGAGTGATGATAATCTTCTTCTTTGCAGGTATCCTCTACCCGTTACTATACAACGGAATCTATAAAAACGAATATGTCTATCAGATTCCAATTGCAGTAGTCGATGAATCATCGAGCGCAGAGAGTAGAGAATTCATTAGAAAAGTAAATGCAACAAGAGAGGTAGAGGTCGCATACAAATGCATTAACCTCGAAGAGGCTAAAGAGCTGTTTAATCAAAGAAAAGTACACGGAGTCATTTATATTCCAAGAGATTACCATGTAAAACTTAGAAACATGGAACAAGCTACAATTTCGATCTATAATGACATGAGTAGCTTTTTGTACTACAAGGGTTTAATGATGGCAGTCAACTATACAATGCTTGATGAATCGCACAAAATCCAAATCGAGAGATATAACTCTGCCGGAGTTGCTGGAGAACAAGCAGAACAGATAGTAAAACCAATACCATACAACGATGTTGTATTTTACAATCCAGGGAATGGTTTTACAAGTTTCTTGATTCCTGCAATACTGGTATTGATTATACATCAGACACTCTTCTTTGGAATTGGAATGTTGGCAGGAACAGCAAGAGAGGAGAACAGACATCACACACTTGTACCAGAACATCTCAGAGGCAATGGTATTTTCAGAGTAATAATCGGAAAGGCTCTATGCTATTTTGTAATCTATGCAGCAATTAGTGCATACGTGCTGGGTTTTGTTCCAAAACTATTTGGATTACCACATATTGGCAACATCTGGACCCTGTTCCACCTGCTAGTACCTTTCCTCTTTGCTACAATATTCTTCAGTATGACAATATCTGTCTTTGTAAAAAACAGAGAGACTGGACTGATAACCTTCCTATTCTTTACACTAATATTACTATTCCTGTCTGGTTTTTCATGGCCAAGATCAAATATGCCTACATTTTGGGTATATGTCTCATACTTGTTTCCTTCAACACATGGAATTCAAGGATACATCAAAATCAATACAATGGCAGCAGAATTACGCCATGTAAGATTTGAATACATAGGTCTTTGGATTCAAACAGGAGTATACTTTATCCTTGCAAGCGGAACACTCTTGCTAACGCTACGCAAAGAGAAAAAACGCCTAGAACAAGATTTAGATTAATTAGATAATTACACACTCAAAAACACCTCCAGAGAATTTTACTCTTGGAGGTGTTTTAGTATTTGAATCGCTCTATCAGACGTACAATGACCTGTGTAGAGATGAATTTGAGGATATTCTCTCTTCAGAGTTTTACCAATATCTGCAATCTCTTCGTCTGAGTCAAATTCACCTTCAACTAAGTGTAATCCACCTATAAATGTCTTGATCTTTGCAGAAAAACTTGAAGCTTTATTTAAAATATTCAGGATACCCATATGTGAACATGCCGAGAGAACAACATCACCATCAGACGTTGATATCCCTCTTGTTTCTGAAAACTCATCAATTCTTAATTTGGAAGATTTTACTTGGAAATTATCAATAGACATATTATCTGAACATTTGTCTCCATTTATAAGAACAGACATTTCATGACTAAAATTATCATTATAGTCAACTCCATCTTTTGTGACAAAAAGAAATTTGTTCGCTACAGGCATTGAAAAAAGAGCATCTTTCGTAAAAAAAAGAGTAATACCAGGAAAGATTTCGGTATCGTCATTCAAAAAAACAAACCTGTCATAAAATTCATTAAACAACGATTTGTCCATCGACAACATTCGCTTTGGACCTCGTCTGCAAGTATAATAGTCGTTCAATATAATCTCAGAAGACAAATATACTTTTGCACTTTTATTGATTCGAAATAATTCACGGAGACCTCCAGTATGATCATTATGCCCATGCGAAATAATCACAATATCTACATACTTAATATCAATACCAAATTGGGCAGCATTTTGAATAAACTTTCCCGATGCTCCTGTATCGTAAAGGAAACGTCTCCCTTTCAGTTCAAAATAGAGAGAAAAACCATGCTCAGGCAAGACTAAATCATTACCTGGCAACGGTTTATTATCTGATAGTACTACAAATTTCACTAGTGAGAACTACATACATGATCGGCACCGTGAGTATGGTTACAACCTTCTCCCGAATCAGTTAAAGAACCTTTTAAAAATTCTGAAACAAGAGTATCAACATCTCCACTATTACCTCTAAGCACCTCAATTCCACTACTATTTAACACATTTAAAGCCCCTTGTCCCATATTTCCAGCGAGCATATATTTTACACCCATCTCCGATAAAACAGAGGCAATATTAGATTTACAACCACAACCCTGAGGTGAAGGAAGTATCTCCTTGTTTATTACACTATTATTGTCAATAGTAAAAATTGTATAAAACTGACAATGTCCAAAATGGTCGTCGACAACATTGCCGGCTGTTGGTACTGCTATTTTCATGATAAATAATTTAGTAAATACTATTATCTTTCGATATATCTCTTCAAGACTGAGACATAAGCATTAAATGCTTCAACCCCTATCTGTGTTATTTTGCATGTCGTCTGAGGCATTTTACCCTTGTACCCCTTTTCAATTTCAATATATCCCGCCGTCTTAAGCTTTTCCAGTTGAACACTAATGTTACCCGAAGTAGCACCAGTTGCCTCCTTTATGTAACTAAAGTCTGCACTCTCTGCACTAATCAAAATAGAAATTATCGCTAGCCTCAGTTCGGAATGGAGAAGGGGATCTAACTCTTGGTATTTCATCACTTTTTATTTCTGACAGACATTAAATGTCCAGGAATGATCATTGAGAACAAAGACATCGCTGCAAAGATAAGGATTGTATCGCTACCGTGTACGAAAATCGTGAGGTAAGAGAGCAAAACTCCAAAAGCACCTCCGATAACTGTAATGTTTGATTTAATTATTACTCCTGTGGTGATTAAACCAATACACACTACGACACCCTCTATTAATAACACTGGTAACCTATGACCTTGAGGAAAGATTGTCAAAAGTGGTGTTACAACTGCTATCAATCCCACTCCCAACCAAATATTATTTATCATACTATCCAAGTGGCTTTTAACATTCATCTTTTGACGTCCACCAGTTGTTAACACCAAACTAATTCCAATAACTGGAATTAAAAACCAAAGCCAATGAATCAGGTTAGAGCTGTAATTTGAGATCAAAAACCACACAATCAATGAAACAACTAAAGTACTATATCCCCAAATTAAAAAATATCTACCCCCACCCCTTTCAAACTTTTTTCGAGTTGTAGCAATCATATTCGAGATGATCTCCAGACTCTCTTTTTCGTTTATCAATTTGTCTTCCATTTTATTATATTTTTATAGCAATCATTAATGATTCTAGTTATCAACTACTTTTTCAATAAATATTTCATCTCAAGATTAATCACATTTACTTTCCCTCCCTCAATCTCACAGAAGAGAGGATTGTAACCAGAGATTCTCTCACCTTTTAAAATGCCATAACCCTCAGCAGGCAGTCCCTTTTCCGATAAATCAAGCTTATTATTTTCATTTTCATCGTGAAACAAATAAAGGTTGTGTTTACCAGTATTAATACTATCAATTTGTACAGACATAAGACTTTGAGATGCATCCAATGTACGAAGCTTCATAAGTTTCGGGTTCGAAAAATCACCAACAGCTATCATAATTTTACCATTTGCCGATCTACAACCTTCGATTTTAATCACAAGTGAACCTACTTGTGCATGAGCAATAGTAATAGAAACTATTGCAAACAAGAAAATAATAACTAATTTTTTCATGATGTTTATAAATTAAATTCTGCAACAAATGTAAACTACTTTATTTTATAAACCTAATTTTTTAGCATAATTTTTACATAATTCCCAAAATTATTGTTTAAGTAATATTTTCCATTGGAAATTTGTTTTATTGGAAATTATATTTACCTTTGTAAAAATTTTCCTATGGAAACAATTAAGATTATTTTGAAAAAATATTTATTAGAGATAATTGGAGCAATAGCTGGGGCAATTGGAGGTTATCTCTACTGGTACTTCGTAGGGTGTAATAGTGGAACATGCCCTATTACTTCTAACCCAACAAATAGTACCATTTACGGTGTAATATTAGGAGTACTTGTCTTTGGAATGTTTAAAAAGAACAAGAAACAAGAGGTTGAAAGTAACAAAGATGAAAGCAACAATAAAACTGAATAAATCAAACTGCTGTTCGTTATCAAATCCTGCTCAAAAAGCAATAATGAACATACCTGGGGTATATGGTGTTACAGTGAATAGTTTCGAAAATACCGCTGAAGTAGAGTTCACTTCAGAGACAAATCTAGCAGTTATTAAACAGTTATTAATTGAGCAAAACATTATGGAAGAAGACAAATTTAAAGATAAAGCGCAAAATTGGGATTCTCCCAAAAAGATTGAGATGGCTAATAAATTTGTTCAGTTCATCCAAAAGAATAGCTTATTCAATAAAGAACTAGATATTATAGAGGCCGGTTGTGGAACAGGTTTAATAGGGTTGAACTTCGTCAACCAAGTAAATCAATTAACAATGATCGACAACTCTCCCTCTATGTTAATGGTGCTAGAAGAGAAACTGTTCGAACAAAACTTAATGAATGTCACTGTAATTGAAGGGACAATCGAAGACTATATAGGAAACCAGGTAGATAAAATTATCATTTTCATGGCATTGCATCATATAAAAAATATTGATATATTTATCGATAGATGTTACGAAACAATTAGGCCTGGTGGAGAGTTAATTATAGGTGATTTACTTGAAGAGGATGGATCATTTCACTACCCCGAAAAAGTTGCACACAATGGATTTAATCTTAGTGATTTAAATCAAGAATTAAAAAGAAAAGAATTTAAAATAGTAAAATCAGAGATATTCTCTTCGATTTCTAAAAACAACCGAGAATATCCACAATTTGTAATTATTGCACATAAAAATTAAGAAATAAAATAAAAATCAAAAATATGAAAACAGCACATCTAACTAAAGAAGAGTTTATTACAAAAGTTGCAAACTACGAAGAGAACCCACAAGATTGGAAATACCTTGGCGACAAACCTGCAATTGTTGACTTTTATGCCTCTTGGTGTGGCCCTTGTAAAATGATCGCTCCAATACTCGAGGAGCTTGCAGATGAATACAAAGATCAAATCTACATCTATAAAGTAAATACTGAAGAGGAGCAAGAGTTAGCTGCAGCATTTGGAATCCGTAGCATCCCTTCACTACTATTTATTCCAATGGGAGAAAACCCACAAATGGCTATGGGAGCAATGTCTAAAAGCGGATTTAAGGAGGCTATAGATAAAGTTTTACTTAAGAAATAAAGATTTGTACATATTTAATAAACAGAAATGGCACTAACAATAAGTGGATACAGATGTCCACAAAACCATCGCTGTCCCCTGCTTAATGTCTGCCCTACTGGAGCAATTACACAAGAGGGATACGGGCTTCCAAAAATAGATGATTCAAAATGCATTGAATGTGGAAAATGCACTAAATTCTGTGGAATGGGAGCTGTAATGAAAAAATAAAACCAGAGATCTTGACATTAACAACAATTAATTTCAAGATCTTTTTTTACATCTGCACTGAACTTCGGTCTAATATTTGATGTTATTAACAGCGTTGAACTATAAAATCGTTATATTTACATATAGTTTTACACTATAAAACACAAATTAACAAATATCAAAAAACAATAACACATGAGAACAACACTATCATTAATCTCTTTAATGCTTATTGCAGCAATCAGTTTTGCTCAAACTCCACAAGCACCAGTAAAAAAACAGATTATTGCTTCTGAAAAACCAGACAGCAAAAAAACTTCTGAGAAAAAGGCTGAAGCAAAAAAAGATGCTCAATGCTGCACAGATAAAAAAGAGGCAAAACATGAGTGCAAAGGCGACTGCAAAGACGCTAAGAAAGAGGCAAAATGCTGCACCGATAAAAAAGATGCAAAAAAAGATGCAAAAAAAGAGTGCAAAGACGCTAAAAAAGATAACAAAGAGTGCGACGGATCATGCGATGCTTCAACTTGCACTGGTAAGATGAAAGAGAATAAAGAGACAAAAGCTTCTGCTTTAAAAACAGTTAAGAAGTAATTGATTTAGAATAGAATCAATCTTTACTCATAAATAATTCCCGGTAATCAGCTTTAGTGATTGCCGGGAGTTTTATTTTATTCAAATGCATTATTTCAGTGCATCGCAATACGTTATTTGAGTGAATTGTAATACGTTATTTGAGTGCATCGTAATAGATTATCTCAGTGCATCAAAGAGGATTTCGACTGGATGCATGGCTTTAATACCAGTGCCATCTAAGATCTGCTGTCTACATGAGGTTCCAGGAGCTGCTACAAGTTTTAAAACTTTCGATTCAAGCTTCGCTCTCTCCTCAACTTTAACATCATCTCTGATTGATGGAAATAGGACCTCTTCGCCAATTTTCATTGAGATTTCGTAATGATCTCTCTCATAGCCAAAGGCACCAGCCATACCGCAACAACCAGTTGGCAAAGTTTCAACAACATAATTTTTAGGAATTTGCAACATCGAAGCCGATTCAGCTACAGATGCTAAAGCCTTTTGATGACAATGCCCATGCAATTTAATGTAAGCTTGATTATCTGTGAACAATTCTCTATCAATTTTTCCAATTCTAAACTCCCTCATGATAAATTCATCAAATAACAAAGATCTTGAAGCAAGCAGTTTTGCCTTGCTAACTAATTCATCACTGACAAGCGCAGGATACTCATCCCTGAATGATAAAATACAAGAGGGCTCTAATCCAACTAAAGGAGTACTATCGGTTACAATTTCGGCTAAAGAGACAACATTATAATTAGCCTTAGCAGCTGCCTTTTTTAAAAACCCTTTAGACAATGCAGTTCGCCCACTTTCACATGAACGAGGAACCAAAACTTTATACCCAAGAGAGTGCATCAACAAGACAAATTTAATACCTATCTCTGCATCATTTAAGTCAGTAAACTCATCGATAAAAAGCCAAAAAGCTTTATCATCACTTAAACTAGAATTCACCTTGAGAAAAGATTCTGATTTTAAAAAATCACGTAACCGAACTTTTGAAAGAAGAGGAATAGATCTCTTGTGCGAAAAACCCATAATAGATTTTATAGCCCAAGCAGATGGCGCAAAAGATGCAAAAAAGTTATATATCGGACGGACAGGATAAAATATACTTTGAATCAAAGGCATCTCTGAAATCAATTTCGAACGAATCGGAGCTCCCTTAACATCATAAATCTGTTGAAGAACCTCAGCTTTATATTTAGCCATATCAACATTCGAAGGACATTCAGATTTACACCCCTTGCAAGAGATACATAAATCCAAAACCTCTTTAAACATAGGACTGTCAAATATTATAGAGGATCTAGGATAAGAAATCAATTCACGCAAAAGATTCGCCCTTGCACGAGTAGTATCCTTCTCATCCCCAGTCGCCCTAAAGCTAGGACACATCACTCCTCCAAACTGCGATGCCTTTCTACAATCTCCCGAACCATTACACTGCTCAATCGCTCTTAAAAAGCCACCAGCCTCGTCGTACCTAAAATAGAAATGATCAAAACTCACCTCATTAGCAGGCGCATACCGTAGCGACACATTCATTGCAGGAGTATCAGTAATCTTATTCCTATTGAACACATTACCAGGATCAAAACAGAACTTCAATCTCTTGAACAACTCATAAATTTCGCTCCCATACATTATCTCCAAAAACTCACCCCTCAACCTACCATCACCATGCTCCCCACTCAAAGAACCACGATGCCTCTTGACAAGCTCAGCAGTCTCTCGAGCAATAATACGGAACAATTCAACATCACGACTATTTTTAAGATTCAAAACAGGGCGCAAATGCAACTCTCCAGTGCCAATATGGGCGTGATAAACACAAGAGAGACCATACTTTTCCAATAATTTAGCAAAATCAGACATGTACTCGGGCAGACGCTCAGGAGCAACAGCAGTGTCTTCGATTACAGAGACTGGTTTAGCATCTCCCTTCATAGACGAGAGCAGACCAAGCCCAGCCTTACGCAACTCCCAAACCTTTGGAATATCTGCACCCTTAACAACCGAAGAGTGATAAACCAAGCCCGAAGAGGAGAGGTCGGCAACAAGAGTTTCAACTGCAGCATCAAGCAATTCAACAGAGTCAAAAGCAAGCTCTACAATCAAAATCGCAGCAGGATCACCCTTTACAAAGAATCTATTTTTATTTTGCGAAATATTACCTTTACTCAGTTCCAAAATGTTGCTATCCATCATCTCAACTGCAACAGGATTATGTTTTAAAGCAATCAAATTTGCCAAAAAAACCTGCTCGTTTGTCTCACAATGAGCGCATACCAATCCTTTGACCGCAGGGGGAAGAGGAACCAATGCAAGCTTAAGTTCTGTAATAAAGGCAAGTGTCCCCTCAGAACCAGCTAGCAGTTTACAAAGATTTATATTCTCCCCGAATAACAATTCATCCAAAGCATAACCAGTGTTTCTTCGTCTGAGTACAGGATCGGGATATTCACGTGATATTAACTCTTTCAGCTCTTTATCGCGCCACATATCATACAAAAAGGCATAAATCTCCCTCTCAACATTCCCAGAAGCACTCTTCCCACTCACTTTATCCATCACCTCAGCCTCACTCATGCTCCTAAACACAGTAGAAGAGCCATCCGACAATACAACTTTTGCCTCTAAAAGATGGTCACGAGTACTGCCATATACCAAAGAGTGGCTTCCACAAGAGTTGTTTCCAACCATTCCAGCCATGCAACAACGATTAGAAGTCGATGTCTCTGGACCAAAAAACAGCCCAAAAGGCTTGAGATAATTATTTAATTCATCAAGGACAAC
Source organism: Bacteroidales bacterium (assembly GCA_041441455.1). Classification (GTDB taxonomy): domain Bacteria; phylum Bacteroidota; class Bacteroidia; order Bacteroidales; family UBA932; genus JAFIHK01. The sequence continues at coordinate 17,691 of JASDTB010000005.1, read as the reverse complement.
ACCTGGCTGAACTCTCACCCAACGCTGCTCAACATTGACCTCAAGAATCTCCTTCATATATTTGGAGATATCTGCAACAATTCCACTGCCAACTACCTGACCAGCAAGCGATGTTCCTGCAGCACGAGGTATTATCGAGCAACCCGATTCTGCAGCATATTTCACTAAATCGACAATATCCTCTTCACATTTAGGATAATAGACAGCCTCTGGCATCTCTCTATAAGCCGAGGCATCGGTAGAGTAAATTATTCTGCTAAACAGATCATTTTTAAGTCTATCTGCAATAGAATCAACCCCTTTACGGGTGCTATAATTTTGAGACCTTGCCATCAGCTAATCTATACTTCTCCTTACTCTCAGGACAAATGGCAATTCCATCTGCGCCAAATTTCAGTTTATGACCATACTCACTCATCCAGCCAGTTTGGCGCGCTGGATTGCCAATCACAAGTGCAAAAGCAGGAACATGTTTTGTTACAACTGCTCCTGCACCTATGAAAGCATACTCTCCTATATCATGACCGCAAACGATAGTCGCATTAGCACCAATCGTCGCACCCTTTCCAACTCTCGTTGAAGCATACTCCGATTTACGGTTAACCGCACTTCTTGGATTAATAACATTTGTGAATACACACGAAGGTCCGAGAAAGACATCATCTTCACAAATAACTCCAGTATAGACAGATACGTTATTTTGAATCTTTACATTATTCCCAAGTTCAACTCCAGGTGAAATCACAACATTTTGACCTATGTTACACCTCTCCCCTATCTTACAACCACTCATTACATGAGAAAAATGCCAGATCTTGGTGCCTGCACCTATCACACAACCATTGTCAACAACCGCAGTTTCGTGCGCAAAATACTCATTTGCTATACTTTCCATAAATTCAAAGCTTACATATTATAAGCCTCAAATTTAAAAAGAATATTCAGTAATTGTATTGATCCCTGGAAGATTAAAATAGTCAGCAACAATCGTCCCCTTTAACCAAATCTTCTTCCCCAAATTTCCAGGATTCAACTTAAGATTCACGGCATCTCTGATAGCACCAGTAGGCAGCGAAACTGCCAGACATTTGCTCCTGTCTCGCGAACCAGCCAAAGTTACAATCGCCAGATTCGACTCCGATGTAAATGGAGGTTCAAACTTCAAGGCAGACTGTGTAAGGTCGCCACCTGCAATGTAGCCTACAACCCAGACGCCTTTTGCACCAATATTAGCTTTAGCTTGCTCCACCGACATAGCCTTTAACTTAGAAGATCCGTCTCCACCAGAGATCTCACCAAACACAATCTCGCTCTTGCCCCAAACCGACGCAGTGTCTATTACTATTCCAGACTTTGTTCCTGTCTGCCCGTCACCTCCAGAATAGTCGATGTTTAAACTAAGCATCTCATTGGCAGTTAAAGACAAATCAGAGATCTTTGTCTCATCGTAAGGAGATGTTAAACGCCTCATAACAAGAGAAATGATTCCTGGATTTAGATATACAAACCTTGTCTCTTCGAATGGGAAATTTGCACTCCCCTTAGAATCAGAGATTTTCAAAACACTTCCAGAAAATTTAGTTTTAAAAGCACTGCTAAAAGTGACCCTCAAGCCACAATTAATCTGCTTACAAACCAAAGCGACCTTAGTGGACTTCCCTCCCTCAACCACGAATGTTCTGTTATCAGCATAAACCGGACGAGAAAACTCTGGTGTAGTAAAAGTGTGCGAACGAATAAATACAGAATAGGTACCTGTGTTTAAATTAAAATCCTTAGGTCTCAAGCCATACTTTCCGTCATACACTGTCTCTCCACCCGACGAGGTTACTGTCATTAAAAAAGCATTACTGTCTGGAAAGTCTCTCGCAACAGCCTTAGTCTGCGCGTCAGCACCTGTCTGCCCAATCGCCTTATTTTCGGGCACATACCCAATAGACATCTCCACACGCCCTTGAGAATCATCAACAAAAGCAAAACTTTCGCACGAAGTTACAACCATGCTAAGCAGAGCAAAACATAGGCAGAGATAAAAATTTCTCGCCCAATTAAAAAAAATCTTACGCCTCATACTTTCAAAAATTAATTGTTAATCAGGCATAAAATTATTACGAACTATAACTTAAAACGAACATAAATGTAAAAAAGTAAAAAAATATTTAATTTTAAAATTAGAAATTCATTTTTTAAATAACTTTGATATACCTAAACAAAAAAAATAATCTTAAACTTATACTATGTACAAAATAACTGAACACCCTATCTTGCCTATCCCACAAGAGAATTTAAAGGAGTTCATCTTCGAAGGAAAGAGGGTGACCGGGCAAAAAGGGTTTACAATTGCAGCCGCTTTGCATCAAGCAGGGCTAATTATTCACAAACACAGTTTGGATCATCGCGAAAGAACAATGGAGTGCGGCATCGGTAAATGCGGTGCATGCGAAATGTTAGTAGATGGAAAGATCCGTAGAATCTGTATCACAAAGGTAGATGAAGTTGAGAATGTTAGAAGAATTGATGAATCATACCTACCAGAGGAAGAGAGACAGATTGAGGCGCAAGAGACTAAAAAACAAAGAGTTTACAAAACCACAGTTGCTATCATCGGAGCGGGACCTGCAGGATTAGCAGTTCGCGAAGAGTTGAACAAAGCAGGAATCCACAACATAGTACTCGACAACAATAGCAAAATTGGAGGTCAGTTTTTAATGCAGACTCACCAGTTCTTCTTTTTCGAAAAAGAGAAAAGGTTTGGAGGTCTTCGTGGGTTCGACATTGCAGAATCGCTAGCAGGCGACGACCATAGCGGAATTCTCTTAGACTCTGTAGTTTGGGACATATTAGAAGATAGAAGACTCGTAGTAAAAGATATCGCAAAACAAGAGGTATTCTATGTAGATGCAGAACAACTAGTTATCGCAACTGGTGCTGTTCCATTCATGCCTGCCTTCAAAAACGATGACCTTCCGGGAGTCTATACTGCTGCAGTTGTGCAACGTATGATGAACAACGAACTTACACTTCTTGGCAAAAACATTCTGACAGTAGGAGCTGGAAACATCGGATACCTGACATCTTACCAAGCTATGCAAGCTGGAGCAAGAGTTAAAGCGATTATTGAAGCTTTGCCAAACGAAGGGGGATTCCCAGTTCAGGCAAACAGAGTTCGACGTCTCGGAATTCCAATCATAACATCTCATATTCTACTCGAAGCTATTCCAAACGAAGACCACACTGGAGTCGTTGGGGCAATTATTGCAAAATGTGAAAACTTTAAAGCAATACCAGGTACCGAACAAAGGATAGACGGAATTGACTGCATCAACATCTGCACAGGCTTAATTCCAGACAATCAGCTATTTAGAAAAGGAAGCGAAGTATTTGGCCGCAGATGTCATGGAGTTGGAGACGCTGTAAGAATCGGAGAAGGTACATCTGCAGTTCTAAGAGGCAAACAGTGTGCCTACGAGATTATGCAGGATTTGGAACACAGATTCAACTATAACGAATATCTTGCTGTTTCGAAAGAGTACATTGATTCACAACAACATCCACATAGAATTCTTGAACAACCTTTCCGTCCTACCAAAGAGCGTATGGAGGAGAAGGGGTTCGTTCAAATCGATTGTCTATACGGTTTTGCTTGTAATCCTTGTTCTTTTGCTTGTAAATATAGGGCTATCACAAAATCTTCAACCTCAACTGTTCCAAGAATTGATTACGATAAATGTGTTGGTTGCATGGATTGCGTGTACCAATGTCCTGGTTTAGCAATTTTCGGATACCAGTTGAAAACAGACAAACTTTTCTTACCAATCGAATATAAAGCTTCCGAAGGTGCCGAAGTGTTCCTTGTGAACAACAATGGCGAAATCCTTGGAGAGGGTATCATTGAGAAAGTTTTAATGAAACCAAATAAGACCAATATCGCAAGAGTTAAATCGAATACCGTTCATGGTGAGGATCTTTTGAATGTCAGAGGATTCATAGTTAAGGAGAACTACCCAGACAAACCACAGATCACCCCTCTTGAGAAGAAGACAGAATCAAAAACATATATATGTCACTGCGAAGATATTACAGTAGAGAAGCTACTATCAGTAATTGGTGACAGAACGGTTATCTCTTCCGACGAATTAAAACATATCTCACGTCTAGGCATGGGTGCATGTCGTGGAAATAGATGTGTCCCAAGGGCAAAACAGCTTCTTCGTCCTTACGGAATCGAAGTTACTGGAGAGCCTACTCCTCGCGGACCGATGTCTAACCTTGTGAATGTCGGGGAGATGGTCAACACCCAAGCAAATTTGGAAATTGTATTACCAAAGAGCAATACAAAAGTTATTAAGGTCAATGCAATTATCGCTGGTGGCGGTATTGCAGGTACAGGTCTTTTCCGCTACATGTCCGAAGCAGGAATGAAACCTTATATGATCAACAACGGACTTGGAAGCTCTTGGCGTAACATCGCAGGTGGTAGACCAGCATTTAGTTTGCCTGCACTTGCCGACATTGCAAAGCACAATCTGGAGATCTTTAGCGAACTTCAGAAGAAGAGAGATATCGACTTTAAATTGATACGTTACGTAAGTTTTGCTCACGACGAAGAGACCTTCCGTTCACTTGATGCATCAAGGGCTTGGAGCAATGCTAAAATGGTAGATAAGAAAGACTTTCGCAAAGAGATCTCTTCACATTTCAATCCAAATCTCGACCTTTACTCGCATGCACTTATCACAGACGACTGTTGGCAAGCTAATCCAGGTTTGACAATTGATACTGTTCGTGAAATTGGTCGAAACAACGGTGGTGTTATTTTAGAGAACACACAGCTTGTTGACTTGATGAAGGATGGAAAAGAGTATAGAGTGATTGTTCAAACAGCGAACAAAGAGTATATCGAATATCGTACTGAGATTTTTATCAATGCATTAGGTCAAGATGCCGATAAATTTGCTCGTAAACTTGGCATCGAAACTGGTCTGTATCCTGTTAAGCACCAAGCATTCATCACCAAACGTCTTCCAATGTTAGGTAAAGACGGAGCTAATCTCGACATGCTAATCGACCGTCGCAAATACAAAGGATTCTCTGCAGTCTACGGACAACAACTTGCTGAGACAGGTCAAATCATCGGTTGCGCCTCACCAATTATCGACGCAAAAGAGACCGACAAAAACCTAAAAATCAACAGTCAAAAATTTTTAGAAATCGTCTCAGAAATCTTCACTCAATGGATACCACAACTATCGGGTGTTGGTTTCCAAGCGATCTGGTCGGGCTACTACGTCGAGCCACGCTACATCGTCGACCCAGAACTCGGCCTCTTCACCGGAATGCGCGGACACGGCTTCATGCTCTCACAATACATAGCCAAACTCTACGTAGACCACCTCCTCGGAAAGCCAGTCCCAGACTACTTCCACAACCTCAAACTCACCGGCCCCGGCCTCAGCGAACAAGCATTCAAATAAACCAAGTACTAAAACAAGTAGCATACAAAGCACCAAACAAAGTACTAAGCAAAGTACTAAGCAAAGTACTAAAACAAATACCAAACCCCAAAAGGCAGGACTAAAACCCTGCCTTTTTTATTTCAATAGTTCTTGTTAAATTATCCAACCAACAAGACTTAATCAATATAATCTACTAAATACTACTATTTTAAAAACAAGACACAAACCTCTTATACACCATAATACAAAATTCTTATATCTCACAATACAAAATTCTTATATAACTGTATATCTGTTAATTATACAAATACATGCAGACTAGGGGGAGTCTGCATGAAATTTAATATTTCACTCATATTCTGACACTTAACAAAAGAGTCATTCTTAACTATCAAAGCACAATAGAAGAAATAGTTGAGGACTTGCGAAGCCCCTTTAAATACGAAGCGTAGCGGAGTTGAGAACTTGCGAAGCCCCTTTAAATACGAAGCGTAGCGGAGTTGAAGACTTGCGAAGCACCTTTTAAATACGAAGCGTAGCGGAGTTGAAGACTTGCGAAGCACCTTTTAAATACGAAGCGTAGCGGAGTTGAAGACTTGCGAAGCACCTTTTTGGGCGGGCTTTGGGTGAGAATAGCGAAAATGCTGATTGTCTGCGCGTTTTGCTATTTCCTGCAGATTGGGGGGATCTGGCAGAATAAAGTATAAGTCGTTGTATTTTTGCATTATAACTTTTAAAAGCAAAAATTTGAAAAAATTTAAAAATGCTAAATACCTATCTATCAATAAATTTTACTTTATTCTGGCAGATTGGGGTGATCTGCAGGAAATCGCATATCTCATTGATTATCTGAAATATAATCTGCAACATAAAATATACTAAGATTAGCCTAGATATGATTTCTCCAAAGAGGGATAGATGATAAATTTTAGGTTATATCAGACTTGTATAGATATAGATATAGATATAGATATAGATATAGGTTAGGTTAGGTAAGATAAGATAAGATAAGATAAGATAAGATAAGATAAGATAAGATAAGATAGGATTAGGTTTGGCAAGAATGGATTGGGTTGGTATAAAAACTTCATGAGGCCTTATCAGAACGATAAGACCTCATTACTTAACCTAAACTTAAACTATGAAAAACTTCACCCTATTGAGTTACAAACTGCGTGCCACAATTTTATTTTTGGAAAAATTTTTCAAAATTTTTATTATTTTTTTTAAAAAAATGCTCGAACTATTTAACGACTCTGAGTTTTGCAAACTTTAGAAGAAGCGTTTTCCTCCCACCATCTTGAAAATCAACGATTGCCTTTAAGTTTGCTAGATCACCATCCATGGCAACTAACGTGCCAATTCCAAATCTATCGTGTTCGACGGTCTGTCCAACTTTAAGAGCAGAAACTGGATCGGCTTCAAAATTTTCTATTGGTCGGCGAATTTGTGGAGAATTTCCATGAGAGGATGGCATCGACGACCCAGAAGAAGATGGAGTCGAAGTTCTAGGAGATGATGTCGACAATGATCCATGAGATGATGTCGACGATGACCCATGAGATGATGACCTCGAAACCCCAGGAGATGATTGCGTCGAAGAGGGAAGTGGTCTGCCGCTGGCAGGAGTTTGAGGTTTTCGCTGAAAACCGCTATTGCCAAAACGGTCGCCCGAACTGCCCGAGTCATATCTACCTCCAGATCCTGAATCATATCGTCCTCCACTGCCCGAGTCATATCTACCTCCGGTTCCTGAATCGTATCGTCCTCCATTGCCCGAGTCATATCTACCTCCGGATCCTGAATCATATCGTCCTCCATTGCCCGAGTCATATCTACCTCCGGATCCTGAATCATATCTATCAGAAGATGAACCGAATCTGTTTGAAGAGCCAAATGAAGAACTAAGGCCTCCTCCCATAAAATCTTCTTTTTCAAGCGGTTTGTCGAGATATTTCCTGTCAATTTCACGCAAGAAACGACTTGGCGGATTTGATTCAGATGATCCCCAACGTTGTCGAGTTTGGCAAAAAGACAAAGTCAATGCACGTTTGGCACGAGTGATCGCAACATAAAAAAGTCGTCGCTCCTCTTCAATTTCAGTATCGGTACTAGAAGAGTTCGTCGACGGAAAGAGTTTCTCCTCCATACCAATTATATATACATATTTAAACTCAAGCCCCTTCGAAGAGTGGACTGTCATCAAACTCACTTTATTATTATCCTCATCTTTAGATGATTCGTCAACCGCACTCATCAGAGAGATATTCTCCAAGAAGTCGCTCATAAGAACCGTCTTTTTCAGAACTGAATCCACCTTTGAGCTCTCGGAACCAGAATTAGAAGTAGAACTAGAAATTACACTTGAATTAGAAATAGACTCAGACTTAGAACTAGAAGTAGCACCCGCACCAGAATCCTCGTCGGAAGCGTAAGCTGCATCTTCAAGAGCTTCGGCTTCGATCTCCTCTAAATAATTCTTGATACTATTGAAGAGCTCCTCCACGTTTTCGAGGCGAGACTGCCCCTCGACACTATTGTCACTTTTCAAATATTCCATGTAGCCAGTGCGAATCAACACCTCAGTCGCCAAATCATAAGCATTCACAGAGGTCGCCTTAGCAGACATCTCTCCAATGATCCTACAAAAGTCAGCCAGACGATTTGCAGCGGCACTCTTGATTCCAAAAGAGGCAAGGTCACCCGTATGAATAGCCTCCCAAATTGAGACGTCTGCACTTGAGGCAGCAGCCTGCAGATTGCCGACTGTAGTGTCACCAATTCCGCGAGCAGGAACATTCACAATCCGCTTGAAAGCCTCATTATCCTTAGGATTCACAACCAGACGCAGATAAGCCATCACATCCTTAACCTCAGCACGCTCATAAAAAGAGTGACCACCATATATTTTATAAGGAATCCCACGCTTACGCAACGCCTCCTCAACCGCCCTCGACTGAGCATTCGTACGATACAATACAGCAAAGTCCGAGTAAATCGCCTTCTCAGAATAGCTCCGCGACGCAATCGACCCCGCGACCAAAAAAGCCTCTTCCAGCTCAGTATAAGCCTTAACAATCTCAATCTTCTCACCCTCCTCACCTGCAGAAAAACAATCCTTCTTTAACTGCATACTATTCTTTGCAATCAAACTATTCGCCGCATTCACAATTGTCTGCGTAGAACGATAATTTTGCTCCAGCTTAAACTCCTTAGCCTCAGGATAATCCTTTCTAAAATTCAAGATATTCTCAATCTTAGCACCACGAAACGCATAAATACTCTGAGCATCGTCACCAACCACACAAACATTACGATGAATAGCCGACAACTTCTTTACTATTATATATTGCGAAAAATTCGTATCCTGATACTCATCAACAAGAATAAACTTAAACCTCTCACGATACTTCTGCAAAACATCAGGAAAGTCACGAAGCAAAATATTCGTATTCACCAGAATATCATCGAAATCCATTGCCCCTGCAAGCTTACACTTCTTCTCATACAGAGCATAGATATCGCAAATCTTCGGCTTTTTCGCATCAACATCCCTTTGAATCAAAGAGTTATCACGCATATAAGCAGCAGCTGTAATCAAGCTATTCTTAGCAAGAGAGATCCTAGATTGCACCTCATTTGGCTTATACATCTTATCATCAAGATTGAGCTCCTTAATGCAAAGCTTAATCGCACTACGACTATCCGAGGTATCATAAACCGTAAAAGTTTTAGGATAGCCAAGAAGTTCGGCATCCTCTCGTAGAAACCTAATAAAAATAGAGTGAAAAGTACCCATCCACAAAGCACGCGCCCTTTTATGCCCAACAATCTGAGCTATACGCTCTTTCATCTCCTTCGACGCCTTATTTGTAAAAGTAAGCGCAAGTATCGAACCAGGGTCAAAACCATGACTCAAAACATTCGCAATTCTACATGTAAGGACTTTCGTTTTCCCCGAACCTGCTCCCGCCACTATCAAGGATGGACCCTCAAATTGCTCAACTGCCTGTTTTTGAGCACTATTAAGACCCTCAATTATTGTGTAAATTTCTGTGTTCATTGGGAACAAAATTACAAAATATGTGTATCTTTGCGCCAAAATTTTTCAAAATAATGTCAAACCCTATTCGATTAAGCAAAGGTTTAAACATTCCCTTGAAAGGAAGTGCCAAGAACCAAATAACAAAGACTGTCTCTTCGGATATTATCGCGGTAAAACCTACCGACTTCAAACTTGTGAATATCAAGTTGCTAGTTAAGGAAGGCGACACTGTTAAAGCAGGTACCCCAGTACTAGCCGATAAGAAGCGTCCGGAGATTGTTTTTTGTTCACCAGCAAGCGGTGTTGTTTCGGAGATTATTAGAGGTGAGAAGAGAAAACTCCTCGAAGTAAGAATCAAGACCGACAAAACAAATGACTTTCTTGCATTCGATGTTCCAAACATCAAAACAGCTAAGAGAGAAGAGATTATCAAATCACTGATTGAGAGCGGCCTATGGGCGACTATCAAACAGAGACCATACGGAATCGTACCAAACCCAGATGTTGAGCCAAAGGCGATCTTTATCTCAGCATTCGACAGCTCACCACTGGCACCTGATTTCGATTTTGCTCTAAAAGCAGAATTCGAGAACATTCAGACAGCGGTAAATGCTCTTGCCAAACTAACAATAGGCGGAGTACACCTAAGTTTCAATCCAGACAACTGCTCAAGCAGCCCGTTCCACCGTCTAGAAAACACAATTCAACACGTGTTTGCAGGCCCGCACCCGGCAGGAAATACAGGTATCCAAATCCACCACATCAACCCAATTAACAAGGGCGAAGTTGTGTGGACTGTAGATATGTATGCACTAGCAGCAATCGGAAGACTGTTCAATAAAGGAATCTACGACGTTCACAAGACAATTCCAGTAACAGGACCAAGAGCTGTGAATCCTTCGTATATCACATGTCTTCCAGGAATGAAAATCTCCGATATCGCAGAATATATCGATAACACAGGAGAGTTAGATGTAAGAGCAATCAGTGGAAATGTTCTATCGGGCGATAACGTTGGCAAAGACGGATTCTTAGGATTCTACCACAACCAAATCACATTTATCTCAGAGGGAAAATATCACGAAATGTTTGGATGGGCAAAACCATTCAGAACCAAAAAGTTCAGCGTTTCAAGATCATACTTCTCATGGTTGATGCCGAAAAAGGAGTACTCGCTAGACACCAATATCAATGGAGGAGAGCGCGCATTCGTAGTAACTGGAGAATACGAGAAAGTACTTCCAATGGACATTTACCCAATGTTCCTGCTTAAAGCAATCCTTGCAGAAGATATCGACAAAATGGAGGCGCTCGGAATCTACGAAGTAGCAGAAGAAGACCTTGCACTTTGCGAATTTGTATGTCCATCGAAAACTGAGATCCAAGACATCGTTTCGAAAGGTATTGCACTAATGGTTAAAGAAATGTCATAATACACATCACAATGAAAGTATTTAAAAATATAATAGACAATATTAAACCCACATTCAGCAAAGGTGGAAAACTAGAATTCCTCCACTCCACTTTTGATGCATTTGAGACATTTCTCTTTGTACCTGACACAGTTGCAAAGAATGGAGTCCATATCAAAGACAGCATCGACCTAAAAAGAGTGATGACAGTAGTGATTGTTGCCCTTATGCCAGCACTACTCTTTGGAATGTGGAACACAGGATACCAGCACAATCTGGCTATCGGAGGAGCAATGGGATTCTGGGAGATGTTCTTCTTCGGATTCATCAAAGTTCTACCACTTATTATAGTATCGTATGTTGTAGGTCTAGGAATAGAATTCGCAGCAGCACAAATCAGAGGCCATGAAGTTAACGAAGGCTTCCTAGTATCAGGAATGCTTATTCCACTTATTATGCCAGTAGACGTTCCACTTTGGATCCTTGCACTGTCGGTAGCATTCGCTGTTATCGTAGGAAAAGAGGTATTCGGAGGAACAGGTATGAACATCTGGAACCCAGCACTACTATCTAGAGCATTCGTCTTCTTTGCATACCCATCACAAATCTCAGGAGACAAAATCTGGATTGCAGGTCTAAGCAAAGGCGAAGGCATCATCGACGGATTCTCAGGAGCAACCCCATTGGCAAACGCAAAAGCAGGCCTAGCAATACCATCACTTCAAGATATGTTCTTAGGACTAATCCCTGGATCAATCGGAGAGACCTCAACAATCGCAATTCTGATAGGAGCAGCAATTCTTCTATTCACAGGAATCGCAAGCTGGAGAATAATGCTATCGGTATTTGCAGGAGGAGCAGCCATCGGACTACTTATAAACAGCTTAGCACCAGAAGGATCATACATGGCACTACCATTCTACTACCACTTCGTAATGGGAGGTTTCGCATTTGGAGCAGTATTTATGGCAACAGACCCAGTTACAGGCTCACAAACAAATAGCGGAAAATATGTATACGGATTCCTGATCGGAGTTGTAGCAATCATTATCAGGGTCTTCAACCCAGGATACCCAGAGGGTATGATGCTTTCAATCTTACTATTGAACACATTCGCTCCTTTGATCGACTACGTAGTAGTAGAAAGAAACATCAAGAGAAGACTAAAAAGAGCTGCACTTAAACAATAAGGAGACAAAAGATGGATACAAATAAAAATCTATATACAGTAATTTACGCAACAGTACTAGTAGTATTAGTTGCTGCAGCGCTAGCATTTGCTTCCGAAGCTCTTAAGCCAAAACAACAAAGAAATATCGAAATTGAGAAAAAGCAAAACATCTTAAAATCGGTAAATCTTGGAGCAGAGGCAGCCACAGCAAAAGACAAAGCAAGCTACATTGAGGCTGAATATGCAAAATACATTAAAGACTCTACTGTTGCAGGAAAAGAGAAAGAATTACCGCTTTACATCTGCACCTTCGACAATAGCGAAAAAGTGTATATCGTACCAGTTCACGGATTAGGACTTTGGGGTCCAATCTGGGGATATGTAGCACTAAAGAGCGACTTCAACACAATCTATGGAGCAACCTTCGACCATAAAGGAGAGACTCCAGGTCTAGGAGCAGACATCAATACAACATGGTTTGGTGGACAATTCACCGGAAAACAAATCTTCAAAGATGGAGAGTTTTGCTCAGTAGAGGTTGTAAAAGGTGGTGCAGACAAAAGCAACCCTCATCAAGTAGATGCAATCTCAGGAGGAACCATTACCAGTAAAGGTTTGGAAAAAATGTTGCTAGACAGCTTTGGAGATTATCTAGATTTCTTTAAATCAAGATTGGTTACAGCATCAGCTCCAGTAGCTACAGACTCACTATCTGCCGATTCACTCAAAACTGCCACACCAGACAGTTCTGCGGTTAAACAAAACATAAAATAGATAAGAGATGAATAACAAGATATTTACAGAACCTATCTTTAAAAAGAATCCCGTTACAGTACTAGTATTGGGAATCTGCTCAGCTCTTGCCGTTACCGTAAAACTGGAACCGGCAATAGTAATGGCAATATCAGTAACAGTAGTTACAGGTTTCTCGAGTTTCATCATTTCACTCATAAGAAACACAATTCCAAACCGAATAAGAATTATCGTACAACTAGTAGTTGTAGCGATGCTAGTAATTCTAGTAGACCAAATTCTTAAAGCATACTCATACGATGTGAGCAAACAACTATCGGTATTCGTAGGGTTGATTATCACAAACTGTATTATTATGGGTCGTATCGAAGCCTACGCACTAGGAAACAAACCACTACCATCATTGGTAGACGGTCTTGCCAACGGTGCAGGATATGGACTAATCCTTATCATCATCGCAGTAGTAAGAGAATTCTTCGGATCGGGCTCGATTTACGGAATTCAATTAATTCCTGCAGAATGGTACATCAAAAACGGAGGATTCTACGAAAACAATGGACTATTCATCCTTCCTCCAATGGCTTTGATTATTGTTGGTCTGATCATCTGGGTTCAACGCAGCATAAACAAAGAACTTATTGAAAAATAATTAACACATTACCAATATGCAAGAATTAATAAATCTATTTGTAAAATCGATCTTTATCGATAATATGGTATTTGCATTCTTCCTTGGAATGTGTTCGTTCCTAGCCGTTTCTAAGAATGTAAAGACTGCCGTTGGTCTAGGTGTCGCTGTAATCTTCGTATTAGGCGTAACACTACCCGTAAACTTCCTACTCTACAAATATGTACTAAAAGAGGGAGCCCTAGCATGGTTAAACCCATCTTATGCAACATTAGACCTAAGCTTCTTAAGCTTTATCATCTTTATTGCAGTTATCGCCTCAATCGTACAATTAGTTGAAATGGTTGTAGAAAAATTCAGCCCAGCACTCTATGCCTCTTTAGGTATCTTCCTTCCACTTATCGCAGTAAACTGCGCAATCCTAGGAGGATCACTCTTTATGCAAGAGAGAGGATACGAAACACTTGCAGAAGCAACTACATTTGCACTAGGTTCTGGCATAGGTTGGTTCCTTGCAATCGTAGCACTAGCAGCAATCAGAGAGAAACTAGCTTACTCACAAATACCAGCTCCACTTAGAGGACTTGGTATCACATTTATAGTAGTAGGCCTCATGGGTATCGCATTCATGAGCTTTATGGGCATTAAACTCTAAGAGGTAAGATTATGAATATAGCAACAATAATAGTAATTTCAATCATTGCCTTCCTCATCGTAACATTGCTGCTCGTAGCACTGCTATTGTATGCAAAGGCTAAACTGAGTCCATCTGGAACAGTTAAACTCAAAATAAACGGCGAAAAAGAGATTGAAGTAAGCCCAGGCTCTTCACTCTTGTCAACATTAAGTAACGAAAAGATTTTCCTTCCTTCGGCATGCGGCGGTGGCGGAACATGCGGAATGTGTAAATGCCGTGTAACAAGCGGTGGCGGAGAGATTCTCCCTACCGAAGTTGGATTCTTCACACGTAAACAACAGCAAACTCAATGGAGACTTGGATGCCAAGTGAAAGTGAAAGAGGATATGGAGATCGAAGTACCTGAAGAGGTATTGGGTATCAAGAAATGGGAGTGCGAAGTTGTCAGCAACAACAACGTAGCAACATTCATCAAAGAGTTTGTAGTGAAATTGCCAGAAGGCGAAAACATGCACTTCAAATCGGGTGGATACATCCAAATCGACATCCCTCCATGCGAAGTTGACTTCAGCAAAGACATAGATGTTCAACCAGAGTACCACGAAGATTGGGACTCAATGAAGATCTGGGATTTGAAAATGAAGAACACCGAAGATACATACAGAGCATATTCAATGGCAAATCACCCTGCAGAGGGCAACATTATCATGCTAAACATCCGTATCGCAACTCCACCATGGGACAGAAGCAAAGGAGCATTTATGCCAGTTAATCCAGGTATCTGCTCATCTTATATCTTCTCTCGCAAACCTGGCGATAAAGTGACTATTTCGGGCCCTTATGGTGAATTCTTCATCAAAGAGACCAACAACGAAATCGTATTCGTCGGAGGTGGTGCAGGTATGGCTCCAATGCGCTCACACATCTTCCACCTATTCCACACCGAAAAGACAAATCGTAAAGTTACATTCTGGTATGGTGCTCGCTCGCTAAGAGAGACATTCTACGTAGAAGAGTTCCGCGAAATCGAGAAGAACTTCCCTAACTTCAAATTCAACCTCGCACTATCGGAACCAAAACCAGAAGACAACTGGACAGGATACACAGGATTCATCCACCAAGTACTACTCGACAACTACTTGAGCAAACACGACTCACCAGAAGATATCGAGTACTACCTATGCGGACCTCCAATGATGAACTCGGCAGTAACCAACATGCTCGACAACCTAGGAGTTCCAAAAGAGAACATCGCCTACGACGACTTCGGCGGCTAGACGATCTCTACAGACAAAACAATGATCGGCACCAGATTATGAAATCATAATGAATGTCACCTGATTATAATAATCTGCACCTGACTATTAAATCTAAATTAGCTGCCTATCACCAAAATATGCCGGACAAAAGACCCAAAAGTCTCAGTCCGGCATTTTTAAATCAACTCAACCAAACACGTCAACCGCAACCAACGCGCCTACTAAACAATCAAACAAAAGACAACGCACGCAAACAACAAAACAAAACCAACGCGCCCAAACAATAAAACCAACGCGCCCAACACATGAAGAACAGAATAACTGAGATCGACCTACTTCGCTTCATTGCCGCCATGATGGTAGTGATTTTTCACTACGCATTTCGCGGCTTTGCACCACCACACATGAGCGAATTCTCATACCCACTCCTCAAACCGATCGCCAAATACGGCTACCTCGGAGTCGAACTCTTCTTCATCATCAGCGGATTTGTCATCCTAATGTCTGCCTCAAGCGGAAGTCTCCGTAAATTCGCCATCTCTCGATTCGTCCGTCTCTACCCCGCATTTTGGGTCGCCTGTACAATCACATTTATTGTCGTCATCCTCTTTGGCGGCGACCACTTTTCCGCCACCCTACCGCAATACCTCGCAAACATGACGATGCTCAGCGGATTCATCGGAGTAGAATCGATCGACACCGCCTACTGGTCGCTCTTTATCGAAATCAAATTTTACATCCTGATAGCAGCCATCCTCCTATTCAAACAGATCAAACATATAGAAAAGTTTCTATTTGTCTGGTTACTAATATCTTTCCTCACAGAAGTACTACCAACCCTACACCTACTTAACACAACACAACTTACAATACTAAAAAAAACAGGATACCTCCTAATCACCGAATACTCAGGATATTTCATAGCCGGAGCAACAATGTTCAAAATATGGAAAGATGGCCAACCACTCTCCCACAAAACCACAATCTACAGACTCTCAATCATCTTCGCGACACTAGCCCTGGTTTTGCACCAAGCCTACGAATCATCCAAACAATACAAAGGCAACTTCGGCGAAGAGATCAACCCACTCATAATCTGCACAATAATCTGCACATTCTACCTCGTAATGCTCCTTGTCACCCTACGCAAAACAGGCTGGTTCGCCAAACACAACTGGACAACCATCGGCGCCCTCACCTACCCCCTCTACCTCATCCACCAACACATCGGCTACATCATATTCAACTACTTAACCACCAATTTCGGCAACGAGCAGTACCTAATAAATGAGCACCTCATGTTTTTGGGCACCATAATTCTCTCAATTACAGCTGCATACATAATCAATAAACAAATCGAACAACGCTACGCCCCAAAACTCAATACCCTCTTAGACAAAATCACCACCAACCTCAATAAAACCACCAATCATTAACATGCGAAGCACCTTTATTTTGCGAAGCGTAGCGGAGCATGAAGACGTGCGAAGCACCTTTTATTGCGAAGCGCAGCGGAGCATGAAGACGTGCGAAGCACAAATATTTTGCGAAGCGAAGCGTAGCGGAGCTTGAAGACGTGCGAAGCACCAATATTTTGCGAAGCGCAGCGGAGCATGAAGACGTGCGAAGCACCTTTTGAGCGTACTTTGGTTGCGTATAGCGAAAGTGCTGATTGTCTGTGCGTTTTGCGATTTCCTGCAGATTGGGGGGATCTGGCAGAATAAAGTATAAGTCACTGTATATCTGCAATATATGATTTAAAAAGAAATTAATTGCAAAATTTAAAAACGCTATACACCTATTATTCAATAAGTTATACTTTATTCTGACAGATTGGGGTGATCTGCAGGAAATCGCAAAACACACTAAACCACAAGCATTTAGCAAAAAGCAGAATTTATAGACATATTAGTTGGTTTGTATTCTTAATCAATTTTAATACAATACTTCAATAATTCCAAGGTGGAGTAGAAGTTAAGCGGGAAAGAGAGGATGTTAAAGATAAAAATGAGCGAGAAAGATAGGATATTGAACAGTAATTAAGTCTCTAGATGCTCAGATTATAGAGTACGCTTGTCTTTCTGACAATACATGAAGTGGTTTTAATAAATATCACCTATATATCAATGGTTTATAAAAATACAAGCAGACCTATATGTGTCTGCCAGACTTTTTTAAAAATCATTGATAATCAACAATCATTATTTTCAGATAGCAATTATTAGAATAGATAAAAAAATGCTATATGCCTTATATTTAATGTGTTTTCAAAAAGTCTGGCAGACTACATACAGTCTGAAGTAAATTTAATATCTTGCTGTATATCTGCG
>JASDTB010000004.1:0-36269 GCA_041441455.1 Bacteroidales bacterium | reverse complement strand
AAACTTATCTCATAATTTTTTACCTCTATCATCTCTCTCAAAACTTCAAAGAACTGACCGTTTTTTCTCAAACGGGCTGCAAAGGTAGGGACTTTTTTTAATTCTGCAAATTTATTTGAGGAAAACTTGACCTTTTTTTCGAAAAATTTAAAATTAAAAAAGCATCGTTATATTTGTATAAACAATCAAAAAACACTATATCGATAATTATGAGAAAATTACTGATTATACTACTCATTTTGCTCAATATTCCGCAACACGGAAGAGGATGCACCAACCTTTTGGTGACCAAAGGAGCGAGTAAAGACGGATCAACTATGGTAAGCTACTCTGCAGACTCCCATACAAGGTTTGGGGCATTAGTCTTCTACCCTGCCGCAAAATATCCCGAAGGGGCAATGCTTAAAATTTACGAATGGGGAAAAGGAAAATATCTAGGGGAGATTCCTCAAGCTAGAGAGACATACAGAGTGATTGGAAACATGAATGAGCATCAAGTTATCATTGGAGAATCAACTTGGGGAGGGCTAGAGTTTATGTTTGATCCAACTGGGAAGGTAGACTATGGCTCATTAATGTATATTGCATTACAGCGAGCAAAAACAGCAAGAGAGGCTATCATGGTTATAACGACATTAGCAAACGAATATGGCTATGCATCTACAGGTGAATCAATCTCCATCGCCGATCCAAAAGAAGTCTGGTTTTTGGAAATTATAGGGAAGAAGCCAGAAGTAGTAGATGGTAAAAATATCAATAAGGGGGCAGTTTGGGTTGCAATAAAACTACCAGAAGGGACAGTTTCTGCTCATGCAAACCAAGCAAGAATTACAACATTCCCATTAAATGACCCAGAAAATTGCATGTATGCCAAAGATGTTATCGACCACGCAAGAAAAATTGGGCTGTACAATGGAGCAGACAAAGATTTTAGCTTTGCAGACACCTATGGACCTGCAGATGCAGGGACTATCAGAGGATGCGATGCTCGTGTATGGAGCTTCTTTAATAAATACGCCGAAGAGGACATGAGTAAATACATTGGTTATGCTTCGGGAAGAGAACCAAAAAACAGAATGCCTCTATATGTAAAGGCTAAGCAAAAGCTATCAGTAAAAGATGTTGCAGACATGATGAGAGACCACTACGAAGGAACTCCATTCGATATGAGATGTGATATTGGTGCTGGTGGAAACGAACTGCCTTACAGATGGAGACCGATGACCTATAAGGTAGACGGACAAGAGTACTTAAATGAGAGAGCAATAGCTACTCAACAGACCGGCTTTTGGTTTGTAGGACAAAGCAGATCATTTATGCCAAATGAGATCGGAGGTATCTTCTGGTTTGGAGTTGACGATGCTGCCACTTCTCCTCTTACCCCATTTTACACATCTTCATTAGCTATCTCTAAACATTATGCAGTTGGAACTGGATCTATGATTGAATATTCTGATGAATCAATGTTTTGGTTAGTTAATAGATTAGCTCAATTTGCCTATTTAAGATATAACCATATAGGTAAAGAGCTTAGGATGATTATTGACAAACATGAAAATGAGAAGATTTCGGAGATTCAAAAGATTGATGAAGCTGCAATGGAACTTCTAAAAAAGCAAGGAAAGTCGAAAATCGCTACAGCAGCTCAATATCTAACAGGATACTCTGTTAGCTCTGCTGATTCACTTTTTAGAAAATGGAAGAGTACAGACAGATATTTACTTGTCAAGTATATTGATGGAAATACGAAAAAGCAGAACGAAGATGGCTCTTTCAAAAACAACGGCTACTGTGACTCAATCCCTCCAACACCGGAATTCCCTGGCTACACTGACGTCTGGAAAAAGGCAGTCAAAGAGAATGCCGGTGAGAGACTGAATATAAAATAGTTTTAAAGTAATCAGAACTGTTTGAGAACTTGAATAAACTTATCTCGGATTTTATCTGTACAGAGGTTTCCTATACTACCAGCGTGTGTGTGGGAAACCTTTTTTTCTGCTCTAAACTTACCTTGCGATACTTCAATTCCGACAGATTTATATGCCTCTCTGAAAGGCACTCCCTCAAGTACTCGTTTGTTTACCTCCTCAACAGTGAAGAGATAGTCATAAATAGGATTATCTAAAATATCTTTTTTTACATTAATGTTTTCTAACATAAAGTGAGACATCTGCAGGATAGTCAATATTCTATCTAAAGCTGGAAACAGGATCTCCTTGAAAAGCTGATAATCGCGGTGATAGCCATGTGGCATATTTGTGGTCATCAACGCGATCTCATTTGGAAGCCCCTGAAGTATATTAGAATTAGCGCGGATAAGCTCCCAAACATCTGGATTCTTTTTGTGAGGCATAATACTAGAGCCTGTTGTCAATTCATCTGGGAAAGAGATAAATCCATAATTACCAGACATGTACATACAACAATCAGAGGCAAGTTTATTTAAAGTAGATGCTATCGCAGAAATAGAAAAAGCAATAGCCCTTTCACATTTTCCTCGACTCATTTGAGCTGCAACTACATTATAATGCAATGTTTCGAATCCAAGAAGTTCTGTAGTCAACTCTCTGTCTAACGGGAAAGAGCTACCATAGCCAGCGGCTGATCCTAACGGATTTTGATCTGCAATCTTATAAGCCGACGAGAGAATCTGCAAATCATCAACTAATGTTTCGGCATAGGCTCCAAACCAAAGGCCAAAAGAAGAGGGCATGGCTACTTGTCCATGAGTATAACCTGGCAACAGCACATCTTTATGCTCTTCACTTAACTTTTGCAAAAGTTCGAATCACTCTGATACCGACGACTTGATCTTAAGTATTTCGTCTTTGAAAAAGAGCTTTAAATCAACTAGTACTTGATCATTCCTTGAGCGGCCAGAGTGGATTTTTTTACCAACATCACCAAGTCTTTTAGTAAGTGTAAACTCAACTTGAGAATGGATATCTTCGCACTCTTCGGTCAAGATAAAATCTCCTGATTCTACCTCATTTAAAAGGCATTCCAACTCCTTGCAGAGTATCTCAGACTCTTGATCACTCAACAAGCCGGTAGATCCCAGCATCTTTACGTGAGAAATTGACCCAATAATATCATAACGAGCAAGTCTCATGTCAAATTCTCTATCGCGTCCAACAGTGAATTGTTCTACTAGTTTATTAGCCTGAAGGCCTTTACTCCAAAGTGTACTCATCTTGATTAAAATTCCATATTTGCAATAAATCTAATATATCCAGCAACGCCTCCAAGGAGTTCGTCGACCAGTACATACTCATCTGCTTGGTGTGAGCGAGACGACTCTCCAGGTCCCATTTTTATTGCGGGGATATCGATTCTCATCCAATCAGAAGTGGTTGGAGATGTATATTGCCCTATTGCAAGAGAATCGGCACAATTCAAAAGTGGATGTCCTAGTGGAGTTGCAGAACTTCTATTCGTAAGCGAGCGAGGAGTGAGTTTGCTTTTCACTTGAGCTTGAAGAATATCGAGAACCTCTCTATTAGAGTATTGCTCAGTAGGTCTAATGTCTACAACAAATTTACATATTTCCGGAACAACATTATGTTGTCGTCCTGCCTCGATTTGAGTTACAGTGAGCTTTACCTCACCCATTCTCTCAGATATTTTTTCGAATTTAAAATTACGGAGCTTTGCGATATCTTCCAATGCAATATAGAGAGCATTTATACCTTCATTTCTTGCAGCATGTCCGCTCTTTCCTATTGCTGTCCCATCTAATACGAGCAGACCTCTTTCTGCTGTTGCAACCTTCATCCCTGTTGGCTCTCCAATGATTGCACAGTCGATGTTTTTGATCTCCTCTACGATTAGATCCATTCCATTAGGACCAGATATCTCCTCTTCGCACGAAAGAGCTAGCAGGAGATTGAATGGAAGTCTCTTTTCGTAATAGAACAAAAATGCGTGAATAGCAGAGACAAGGCTCGCTCCAGCATCATTACTGCCCAGACCAAATATTACACTTTCGGAATATGGTGGATTGAATGGATCGAAGGTATAGCTATCGGATTCCCTCACGGTGTCTATATGCGAGTTAAGCATAAGAGTCGGCTTTGAAGGATCGAAATATTTGGAATATGCAACAATATTGTTCTTAATTCTTGAATGAACTACTCCTTTATTGTATAAATATTTTGATATAAAGTCCGATCTTAGTATTTCGTGAGTGGAGTAAGCTGGTATCGATACCAGTTTCCTTAGCATCGATACAGCATCTGCTCCTAAGGTCTTTACCTCCGAATTATTGATTTCTATCATAAACTATTTTAAAATTGTTCCTTTCGCTTTATTGAGGTTCGTTGCGTGTTTAATGCAGACCTCAGATACTCCGCTCTCAATTGCGGCAAAGGCGTTGTCTAGTTTTGGAATCATTCCACCACTTACAGCACCCTCCTCTTTAAGATTTACATAAGACTCTCTGGTTATAAGAGGAATCACAGAGTTATTGTCTTCGGCATCATATAAAACTCCGTCTTTTTCAAAACAATAAACCAGCCTAGTGTAATACTCTTTTGAGAGGGCTATTGCTATTGAAGATGCCATTGTATCGGCATTAGTATTTAGCAAAGAGCCATTTCTGTCATGAGTGATTGCGCAAAATACAGGGCAGATACCTCTTCCGAGTAAACTAATTAACAGCGATGTATTGATTTGAGAAGGTTTTACATCACCGACAAATCCGTAATCAACAGGCTCAGGAGATCTTTTTGTCGCAGGGACAACGTCTCCGTCTGCACCAGATAGCCCAATTGAATTACAACCGATTCGTTGTAGTGCAGCAACAATGCTCTTGTTAATCCATCCAGCATAGACCATGGTAACAATCTTTAAAGTCTCGTAGTCTGTAATTCTACGACCATTTAAAAGATTTGGTACTATTCCGAGTTTCTGAGACATTTCACTGGCCAAAACTCCTCCTCCATGAACCAAAATTTTTGGTCCAGGTGTTTTATGAAACTCATTGAGAAATAGCTCAAGAGCCTCAGGTTTGTCGACAATATTGCCGCCAATCTTAATTACAGTCAGTTCTCTCATGCGAACAAATTTATAAATTTTTCAACATCTCTCTTAATACCGCTTGGGCAGAGACTACTCTATTTGCGGCCTGTGGAATTACAATTGAGTTTTTACTCTCTATAACATCGTCACTTACAATCATATTTCGGCGTACTGGAAGGCAATGCATGAAATATGCATTATTTGTCAATTCCATTTTAGCTGTGTCAACCATCCAATCGCGGTCTTTGCACAACACCTTCCCATAATCGGGATCATTAAATACGGACCAGTTCTTTGCGTAAATAAAATCTGCCCCTTCGTACGCCTTCTTTACATCGTACTCGATTGTTGCTTTGCCAGAAAATTCTGGAGAGAGTTCGTATCCATGAGGATGGGTAATGACAAACTCATAATCGGTAGCATTCATCCACTCGGCAAATGAATTTGGAACGGCTTGAGGCAGCGCCATCGGGTGAGGAGCCCAGGTTAAAACCACCTTTGGTCTTGCGACCTTTTTATACTCCTCAATAGTGATAAGATCGGCATAGCTTTGAAGTGGATGACGTGTTGCTGCCTCCATGCTGAAGACAGGCTTGCCCGAATATTTAATGAACTGATTAATTATTACCTCATTATAATCATCTTCTTTGCTCACAAATTTGGCAAAAGATCTAACTCCAATAATGTCACAATATGATGCCATTACAGGAATTGCCTCTAAAATGTGCTCTGGCTTATCTCCATCCATGATAACACCTCTCTCTGTCTCGAGCTTCCAGGCACCTTGGTTGACATCCAATACTATTACATTCATTCCAAGATTCATTGCAGCTTTTTGCGTACTTAACCTTGTTCTGAGGCTTGAGTTGAAGAAGATCATCAACAATGTTTTATGTTTGCCTAAGTGGTCGAATCCAAAAGGGTTCTCTTTGACCTCTTTAGCAAGTTCAATAGCCTTGGCTACCGAACCAATATCTTGTACACATGTAAATTTATCCATTTTCGATAGATTGCTTTAGTTTGTTAAAACTATTTATGAATTTATCTGCCTCAGCAATAGTGATATTTAATGGAGGCAAAAGTCTGATAATATTTGTTTTGGCAGAGCCTGTGAAGATCTTCTCTTCGGATAACAATCTCTCTTTAATTGAAAGATATTCTGGGTTTAAATCTATTCCAATCATCAAACCCTCTCCTCTAAGATCTTTTATTGCACTATTACCTTTCAACGAATTAAAAATATGTGCTCCAACTATTTTTGCATTCTCCATAAGGTTTTCATCTTCGAGAATCTTTAAGACTGCAATTGCTGCAGCACATGCTAAATGGTTTCCGCCAAAAGTTGTACCCAACATTCCATACGATGGTTTAAAGATGTCCGAAATTAAAACTCCTCCAATTGGAAAGCCATTTCCCATACCCTTAGCCATTGTAATAAGGTCTGCCTTTACTTGTGAATGTTGGTGAGCAAAGAACTTTCCAGTCCTTCCATAACCAGATTGAACTTCATCGAGAATCAAGAGAGTTCCAGTTTCGTCGCAAATTGTTCTGAGTTGTTTCAAAAAGTCTGCAGTTGGTGAGTAAATTCCGGCAACACCCTGAATTCCTTCTACAATCACCGCACAATACTCCTTTGAATTCAATTCGTTCTTTGCAGCTTCAATGTCGTTAAGTGCTATAAATTTTACATTCTCAGTCTCATTGAATGGAGCTTGAATTTTTGGATTGTCGGTTGCGGCAACGGCTCCAGAAGTCCTACCGTGGAAAGCTTCTGAAAAGGCCAGCAGTTTTTTGCGCCCTGTGTGGAACGAGGCTAGTTTGATTGCATTTTCATTTGCCTCAGCACCAGAATTACATAAAAAGAGTGAGTAGTCTGGATAACCGCTAAGTCTGCCAAGACGTTCTGCCAACTCATTTTGAAGTGAATTTTGAACTGAGTTTGAATAAAAACCTATCTTATTTAATTGATCGGAGATAGTCTTTACATACACTGGATGAGAATGACCAACAGAGATAACAGCATGACCACCATATAGGTCGGTATACTCATTTCCTGCAGCATCCCAAAGTTTGCAGCCAAGCCCTTTAACAGGTTCTATTGGCCATAATTTATATACTTCGAATTGTTTCATCGTTCTTTTTTTAAAATGCGGACCCTTTTAATCTAAGACCCATGTCTTCTTTTAGACCAAACATTAAATTCATATTTTGAACTGCCTGACCTGAAGCACCTTTAATTAAGTTATCAATTACAGAGGTAATGTGTAAGATCTCTCCAACTTTTTGTACTTGAAGGAGACACTTATTTGTGTTTACTACATCTTTGAGAGAGATTTCACTTTTGGAGACAAAAACAAATGGAGAGTCAGCATAGAAATCATTGTAAATTTTTAATGCCTCCTCTTGAGAGATGTCTGTCTTAGTGTAGATACTTGCAAAGATTCCTCTAGCAAAATCGCCTCTTACTGGAACAAAGTGGATTTTAGGATTAGCTCCTAATCCATTGAATGTTTTGCTTATCTCGCCAAGATGCTGGTGAGAAAAGAGTTTATAGATCGATATGTTGGAGTCTCTGTAACTAAAGTGAGTTGTTTCAGAAGGTTTTTTACCTGCTCCAGTAGAGCCTGTCAAAGCTGTAATATGAATATCTTCTAGTTCAACTTTATTGGACAGTAGAGGAAGTATCCCTAATTGGATCGCTGTTGCAAAACATCCAGGGTTTGCAATGTTCTCTGCACCCTCTATCTCCTTTTTATTCAACTCACACAGTCCATAAACAAAATTTTTGCTATCGAACTTTTCATCGAGCCTAAAGTCGTTGCCAAGGTCGATTACCTTGCAACCCTCTTTTAGAGTTGTCTTAGACATGAATTCTCTGGATAGGCCATGACCTAAGCAGAGGAAGACAACATCTGCATCACCTGGAGAGTCTGTAAAACAGATCTCGCTTTCACCTAGCAAATCTTTATGGACGCTCCACACTGGCTCTCCAACACTCGAAGAGCTAATCACAGAGGTTATCTCTACCTCTGGATGGTTGACAAGAATCCTCAGCAGCTCTCCTGCTGTGTATCCTGTGCCTCCTGCAATTGCTGCCTTAATCATTTTTATGTACTGAGTAATAGATTTTTAGTGGGTTTGCAAGAACTTTGGTAAATCCAATTACATCTTGACCTGTAAATGATTTATTAGCTTCGCCATATTCACCAAATTTTGAATTCATCAAATCGTATTGCGAGCTGCATCCAAGAATTGAAAATCCATAAGGTCTTAGCTCTACCTCAACTTCGCCAGTAACAAATTTTTGAGTATCGTCTAAAAATGCTTCGATGTTTCTCATAAGTGGATCGAGATATTGTGCTTCGTGCATCAGTTGTCCATACCAACCAGCTAATTGTTCTTTCCAGTAAAGTTGTCCTTTTGTCAAGACATGCTTCTCAAGAAGGTGATGAGCTTTAATGATAATAAGTGGTGCTGCTGCTTCGAATCCTACTCTTCCTTTTATACCAATAATAGTGTCTCCAACATGAGTGTCTCTTCCTGCCCCAAATGGGTTGGAGATCTCTGCCAATTTCTTGATTAATTCAACTGGAGACATCTTCTCTCCATTCAATTCTACTGGTTCTCCTTTTTCGAAACCGATAATTACTCTTTCAGTTTCTGTCTTGGTAACTTGCGATGGATAAGCCTCTTCTGGGAGAACTCCTGATGAAGAGAGAGTCTCTACACCTCCTACGCTTGTTCCCCAAATTCCTTGATTGATTGAGTATTTTGCCTTTTCCCAAGAGAAGTCAAATCCCTTAGAGGCAAGATAGTCTATCTCCTCTTTTCTAGACATTCCCAATTCACGAATTGGGGCGATCACTTTTACTTCTGGGGCCATAACTTCGAAGACAAGATCGAATCGAACTTGATCGTTTCCTGCACCAGTACTTCCATGAGCGACATAGTCTGCACCTAATTTTTTTACATGATCAAGAACAGCCAATGCTTGAAATACTCTCTCTGAACTAACAGAGAGTGGGTATGTTGAGTTTTTCAAGATATTTCCAAAGATTAAATACTTAATCCCTTTTTGATAATACTCTTCAACTGCATCAATATTAACATGAGATTCTGCTCCTAATTGAAGTGCTCGCTCTTTAATTCGTTCAGCTTCTTGATGGTTAAAACCACCAGTATTAACCATTACTGTGTGTACCTCAAGGCCTTTTTCATGCTTAAGGTAAGGGACGCAGAAAGAGGTATCTAAACCTCCACTGAATGCTAAAACTACTTTTTGTTTCATCTTAATCATTTTTTTTGAACGATATTAAAGAGTTGATTTTATTTAAAGGTGCTTCAATCAGCACTTTGCTTACGCCAGTCAGGATGGGTTTGGTTGGTTTCTTTGCTTTATAAGCAGGATCGAATAATAGACCAGTACAAAGACACATTTTATAGTTGTTTCTTTCGAGAATGTCGAAGTTTCTGCAACCTTTACAACCTTTCCAGAATTCCATATCATCGGTAAGTTCAGAGAACGGAACTGGGCGAAAACCCAATTCGTAGTTGATTTTCATAACTGCAAGTCCAGTGGTGATACTGAAAATTTTAGCTTGAGGATAGAGTTTACGCGATAGCGCAAAAATCTTAGCCTTAACTCTTCTTGCCAGACCTGTGTTACGATATTCATGTGCGATTATAAGACCAGAGTTTGCCACAAATTTACTGTGACTCCATGTCTCAATGTAAGAAAAACCAGCAAACTTATCGCCCTCTAAAGCAATTACTGCTTTTCCGGCCATCATTTTGTCGGCAATGTACTCAGGGGATCTCTTGGCAATACCCGTACCTCTCTCAAGAGCAGACTTGTATACAAGTTCGCATATCTGCTCAGCATACACAATATGACTGTGATCAGCCACATAAATGTTTACACTCATTTGTTAAAACGGTATAAGATTGTAAATAAAATGATTATATGCAGGACACACCTCCTGCGTAGAGTTTAGAAAGAATTACAGCGTACTGTAAAATGTTGCCACCCGGGCACATCGTCGGACGTGCCTGTGTTTACGATTGAAGTTAATATGGCGGCAAATAATATCCATAAGTGGCGGCAAAGGTAAAATAATATTTCATAAAATGTCTATCTTTGATTTAAAATCTGAAAAAATTATGGAAAGTTCGAAAACAAAGCCGAAAGGCTTACCAGAAAACGCTTATAGAGAATTAAAGCAAGGCGAAGTGTATAAACCACTTATGTCTCCAGACAAAAATTATCCTGAAGTAAATGTATGGTCTGTGTCGATGGGTATATTGATGTCTATCATCTTTTCTGCTGCTGCAGCATATCTTGGACTTAAAGTAGGTCAAGTATTTGAAGCGGCTATTCCGATAGCAATCATTGCAGTAGGTCTATCTGGAGCACTGAAAAGAAAAGGGGCACTTGGAGAAAACATCATTATTCAATCGATCGGTGCTTGTTCGGGAGCAGTTGTTGCTGGAGCAATCTTTACTCTTCCCGCTCTTTATATTTTACAAGCAAAATATCCCGATTTGACTGTTGACTTTTTCAAGGTCTTCGTAAGTTCTCTACTCGGAGGTGTTCTTGGAATCCTTTTCCTTATTCCATTTAGAAAATATTTTGTCTCTGATCAACACGGAAAATATCCTTTCCCTGAGGCTACAGCTACTACCCAAGTATTGGTAAGCGGAGAGACTGGCGGAAGTGGCGCGAAACTATTGTTAATTAGTGGTCTTATTGGTGGTATATATGATTTTGCTGTCTCTACGTTTGGCTGGTGGTCGGAAATCTTCACTACAAGAGTTCTTCCTTTTGGGGAGACAATTGCAGAAAAAGCGAAACTTGTGTTCAAGGTGAATGTTGGCTCTGCTGTGTTGGGTCTTGGATATATTATCGGATTGAAATACTCTTTCATTATATGCTGTGGATCATTTTTGGTTTGGTTTGTAATTATTCCATTAATGAACCTTTTATTTGGTGCTCAAGTGATTGATTTAATGAATACAGGTCTAACTGATACTGTCGGAAGCATGTCTCCTGAGATGATCTTTAGAACATATGCAAGACACATTGGTATTGGAGGTATCGCTACAGCTGGTGTGATCGGAATTATCAGATCTTCATCTATTATTAAATCTGCATTTGGACTTGCAGCAAAAGAGCTTTCTGGAAAACACTCTGCAAATAAGAGTGTAGAGAGAACTCAACGCGACATTCCTATGAAGATCATTGCTATAGGAATTTTAGTTACTCTTGCGATTACTTTTGTCTTCTTCTATTTTGGAGTTGTCGATAATCTATATCATGCTATAATTGCTCTGGTTGTAGTAGGAATTATTGCATTCCTTTTCACAACTGTTGCGGCAAATGCAATTGCGATTGTTGGAACTAACCCTGTAAGCGGAATGACCCTTATGACCTTGATTCTTGCATCTGTTATTATGGTTGCATCGGGATTAAAGGGCACTGCAGGTATGACTGCTGCTTTAATAATCGGAGGTGTTGTCTGCACCGCTCTGTCTGTATCTGGAGCATTTATTACCGACCTGAAAATTGGTTATTGGTTAGGCTCTACCCCTGCGAAGCAACAATCTTTTAAATTTCTAGGCACCCTTGTTGCCGCTGCTACTGTTGGTGGAGTGATGATGATTCTTAATCAAACTTACGGTTTTACTGGCGATAATGCACTAGTTGCCCCACAGGCTAACGCTATGGCAGCCGTTATCGAACCTCTAATGTCTGGCGGTGGTGCTCCATGGTTACTATATGGAATTGGTGCTGTCATTGCAATTCTTCTCACTGCTTTTGGTGTTCCTGCACTTGCATTCTCTCTTGGAATGTTTATTCCAATGGAGCTAAACGTTCCTCTATTGGTTGGAGGAGCAATTGCTTGGTTTGTCTCTACAAGATCGAAAGATGAAAAGCTTAATACAGCTAGAAAAGAGAGAGGAACACTTCTTGCATCTGGCTTCATTGCCGGTGGTGCATTGATGGGAGTTGTCAGCGCAATTATAAGATTCTCCGGCATCAATATTATAAGCCAAGAGTGGATTGAATCTTCGCCTGCGATTAGTTTGGCATTAGTAATGTATATTATTATAATTGCTTATCTGGCTTGGGATAGTTTGAGAGCAAAACCAGAAAACGAATAAATTAATTATGATGGAATCAATACTAGATAAATTTTTAAGATATGTTAAGGTTGACACTGCATCTGACCCAGATTCTGAGTCTCAGCCTAGCACAAATAAACAACTAGCACTCTCTTCGATGTTGGTTGATGAGTTAAAGGCATTAGGTGTTGTCGATGTAACTCTAGATGAATATGGGTATGTTATGGCAACGATTCCTTCGAATTTGCCTGAAGGAAAAAGTGCAAAAAAGATAGGATTTATTGCGCATGTCGACACAGCTCCTGATGCTAGCGGTGCAAATGTTAATCCTCAAATCGTAAAAGACTACGATGGGTCGGACATTCTTATTAACAGCGAAAAACAGCTTAGCCTAAAGGTGGCAGACTTCCCTGAATTATTAAAATATAAAGG
This sequence comes from Bacteroidales bacterium, assembly GCA_041441455.1. GTDB lineage: Bacteria > Bacteroidota > Bacteroidia > Bacteroidales > UBA932 > JAFIHK01. Next base: position 23,696 of record JASDTB010000004.1, on the reverse strand, counting down.
GCAGACAATTATCACTACCGATGGCACAACTCTGCTTGGTGCAGATGATAAGGCTGGTGTTGCAGAGATAATGTATGGTGTACAATATATTATGTCGCATCCTGAATTTTTGCATGGCGAGATAAAAATTGGATTCACTCCAGATGAAGAGATTGGAAGAGGAGTTGATAAGTTTGATGTAGCACGATTTGGTGCAGAGTATGCTTATACTTTCGATGGCGGAGAGATTGGAGAGCTTGAGTATGAGAATTTTAATGCTGCTGGCGCAAAAGTTTACATTCAAGGCTGCAACATTCACCCAGGCTATGCTAAGGACAAGATGGTAAATGCAATATTGCTTGCTTCGGAGTTCAATTCTTTACTTCCAGTAAATCAGAGACCTGAATTTACTCAGCACTACGAAGGATTTTTCCATATTGTCCGTTTCGATGGGACAGTTGAACAGGCAATGATTCAATATATAATTCGTGATCATTCATTTGAGAAATTTGAAGAGAAAAAGTCGCTGATTCAAAAATGCACCGACTTTATGAATGAGAAATATGGATCAGGTACATTCAAATTAGACATGAAGGATCAGTATTATAATATGAGAAAAGAGGTCGAGCCGCATTATCATATTGTAGAAAAAGCCGTTCGTGCTATGGAGATGGCTGGTATAAAACCACACATCAAACCAATTAGAGGAGGCACGGATGGAGCGAGGTTATCTTTCATGGGTCTCCCTTGTCCTAATATTTTTGCTGGAGGACACAATTTCCACGGCAAGTTTGAATACATTCCTTTAGAGAGTATGGAAAAAGCGTCGCAAGTAATGTTGAATCTTGTGACTCTTTATGCCCAAGAGTAATTTTAAATTGTATAAAAAATTGTACTTATGTTATTGACTACAACATCACACATTCAAGGTAGAGAGATTGAAATCTACTACGGTATAGTTTCGGGCGAAACAATCATTGGCGCAAATATCTTTAAAGATTTTCTCGCTGGTATAACAGATATTATTGGAGGTCGCTCTGGTTCTTACGAAAGAGTCTTGAAAGAGGCTAAAGAGGAGGCAATTAGAGAGATGACTTTACAAGCTCAAGCAATGGGTGCAAATGCAGTGATTGGAATTGATTTAGATTACGAGACTGTTGGCAACTCAATGCTAATGGTAACCGCTGCCGGTACTGCAGTAAAAATTAAATAAGGTGAATCTCGGATATTTCGATATTAAAACCAATAGAAATGGACGCTCTTCGGTCAAATATGATGGTCGAAGGGCGTTTTTTGGTACCGATGACCTGTTACCCATGTGGGTAGCAGACATGGATTTTATGGTCCCCCCTGCAGTAATTAAAGCTGCGGAAGAGTTTAGCAGATATGGTGTCTTTGGATACACCTTCCGCCCAGAGTCTTCACTAGAGGCATTTGCTGAATGGTGCCAACTTCGTTACGATTGGAGACCTAACCTCAAGTGGATGACCTCTTCTCCTGGAATAGTTACGGCCCTCTCCCTTGCAGTGGATGTCTTCTCTTCTAAAGGAGACAAGATAATGATCAGCACTCCCGTCTATCCGCCATTTCACTCAATTGTAAAAGACTTTGAAAGGGAGCTTGTTACTTGCGATTTGTATTTAGATGCAGAAGGTAGATATACATATGACTTTGATGCTTTTGAAAAGCAGTTGGCCTCTGGAGTAAAGATGTATATTTTATGTAATTCGCATAATCCTGTGGGAAGAGTTTGGACGAAAGAGGAGTTGTCTAAAATTGGAGAGCTTTGTTTAAAGCATGGAGTTCTTATTTTTTCGGATGAAATTCACTGTGATTTAGCTTTGTATGGCAACAAACATACTGTAATGGCATCTATTTCAGAAGAGATTTCTGCAATTACAATTACAGCTATGGCTCCAAGCAAAACATTTAATATTGCAGGGATGATGAACTCTGTAATGGTTATCTCTAACGACTCTTTGAGAAGCAAATTCAACAAGATCCTCCATCAATACCATCTCGAGCTGGGAAATGTCTTTGCTCATATGACAATGGAGGCTGCTTACAGACATGGAGGCGAATGGCTCGATCTGCTTAAACAATACCTCGAAGGGAACATTGATTACACCTACAACTCTTTAAAATCCAATTTACCGACTGTTGCCTTTTACAAACCGGAGGGTTCGTTTCTACTTTGGTTAGATTTCAGACAATCCGGATTATCTCACAAAGAGGTATACGACAGATTGATAAATGTCTCCAAAGTTGGATTAAACGACGGCCTCTCATTTGGGCTAAGTGGAGAAGGTTTCATGAGAATGAACATTGGAACTCAACGATCTGTTTTAGAAGAGGGTCTGAATAAGATCATCACTACATTTAACTCCATCTAAACCATAATATAATAAGACCATGACAAAGAGATTTTTAACCACTAAACTGCCAATCCTGGTTTCTGCTTTAGTAATTATTTCATTAGGATCTTGTACCTCTGCCAATATGTACCTTAAAAGTAGTTACAACAAGGCTCCATACACAAACTCTGTGGCATTAGACAAGGAGTCTGCTTGGAATAGAGTAATTACTGCGCTTGACTCTTGCGGAATTTCGATTTTTAAAATTGCGTCTAAAAAAGATGGGATACTTGTTTCGGAGACAATTGATTTTTCTGATTCATTCACCTACGAGACAAAGGATGGACGTTTAGAGAATCCGGCAGCTTATGTTGTTATTGCCGACTTTAAAGAGATTCGGGGTAGACGTGTGACACCTCAAAATATTAAGGGAACATTAACAGTACGTTTCAAAGAAGAGGGAGGTAAAGTGTCTGTCTCTGTCTTTATGACAGAACTAAAATGCATCTATGAAGCTGGTTCACACACGACAGAGGATAGTCGATACTCTCAAATTGAGTCAGCATCAACAGGCATCCTCGAAAACACTATTTTAAAAGCCATCAGCAAATAATTTTTCTAGAGAATCATCTATTCTATAAAAAAAATCGCTAAAGATTTAAATTGCTTTTAATTGCAATTATTTTCTTTAGCGATTTTATTATAAATAGAATTTAGTCTCTGGTTAGACTAATTTAGTAAACAACTTTTTGGTCTATTTCCCAACCCATTATGCTTGAGATATGAGGGATTAGGGTCATTGCGATCTTACGTTGACCGGTAAAGTTAGGGTGGCCAGATGAACCTTGGTCGGAATCGTTATTGTAGACTCCGTTTAGATATGCTGCAAAATGGATATTTGGATCTTTCCTCTCTATGCAAAACTCTCTTAAATAATCAAATGCATTTCCTTTTGGAGGGGCAACGCAAAGAATCTTAACGTCTCCATAATTCTCTCTTATTTGATTAATAATTTTATCATAAGCACCAAGAAACTCCTCTTTGAGCGGATGAGGCTTTGTAGAAAAATCGTTAGAACCAAGATTAATAACTACTAAATCTGGTCTATACTCTTTAAAATTCCATTTAAAATCACGAAAATCCCAGTTTTTCAACCTATCCTCATCGTATGTATAAAGCATTAAATCCTTCATAGAAACCTTAGATACGCGAGCTGTGTCGCCGTAGTTCCTTGCAGCACCTCTACCCGAATGGGCAATCAAAGTATAATCAGCATCAAAGAATCTTGAAATTATACAACCATAAGCGTAATTACAATTTTCTGTTTCAGGTTTAAAGGGTTCTGTTTTAGTCTTACCCTCAGTTCCATAGCCAGCAGTGATTGAATTACCTATAAATTCAATTCGTCTCTTTCTTTCAATCCCTGGATTAATAAGACGAGCTCCCTTGCTTAGAATAAATGAGTGAATAGTGGTTTTCCCTTGTTCTCCCTCAGTCCTTTTTTGCACTCTTATTTTATGAGTCCCCTTTTTCAGATCCTTTGCAAACACAACTAAAGAATCAGTACCAGAGACAGTTACAACAAAAGGAGTCTGATCATCGATAAAGACATTGTAATAATTCTTTTTTGTATCAGATGCCTTCATCGCAAAATATCTTCCAGTAAATGAGGTTTCGAAATAGGTTCCGCTCCAGTTAAATGTAACTTCTCCATTTTGAGACTTCACTACACGTCCTGTATATCTGATCTCTGGAGAATCCGCTTTAATAAATAATACTTTGTCAGGCGCAATGTTTTCATTTGCGCTTTTAGCAAAAAGACCAACTGCACAAAGCAGTAAGATTGTTGTATTGAGTAATTTTTTTAACATTTTTCTAATTCAGTTTTAGTTCTCCAAAAATATCGATTTCGAATGAGCCAAATGGATCAGCTATTCTATCTAGAATGACTGCAATCTCGATTCGGGTAAGAGGTCTATCGGTGTCGATGTTTTCTAGCATAAGGCTCTTTGATTCTCTCTTTAAAATATTTGAAATCTCATCTTTAGAAAAACCAGTAATTTTAGAGAGCGTTCCCTTAAGGTTAGAGATATTAACTAACTCTTTTCCTTTATCTACCGAAGTATAATAGCTAGATAGACCCTCAGCAAGTTCATCACAAGTCATCACAGAATCCTTTAGGAACCAAGTCTGATTCTCCCAGCCTTTATTCATCCCCTTACCCTTAATAATTCCAGTAACACCAATTCTCTGCATTGCAGCAAAATGAGGGTGAGTTGCAGGAAGATCAAGATAAGGAAGTAGATAACCACCGGCAGACAAGATTGCGCGTTGAACATCGCGAACAGAGACTGCAGATGGAGAGAGACTCTTTTTAACAGCAAGAGCAGCAAGAGCTCCAGCAGCTTGACCAATCTGCAAGACTACAGGCTGCAAACGAGTAGAGCCATTAACAATATTTGTAACAGAGACTGACTTTTCTGCTACGATCAAACCATCAACACCCTTTGGAATCATAATCCCAAGAGGGAATCCATAAGATGGAACAGGGAAGAAGTGCAGATCAGGGAGTTCAGACCAACCAGAATATCTCGTGTGATGATGGTCGACAGGGTAGTCACCAACACCAACAGCGGTGCGATAAAGCTTCTCTTTCTGAGTATAAGGATCTGTTACATGCGACAAAGTAAATCGAACCAAACCATCAATTCGGCGTGACTCTCTGTGATAAGCAATAAAAGGGAACTTGTCTGCAGTTGGAAATTCATCATCTGCAATACCAAGATTTTTAAATCCTAACTCCGTTTGAATGTAATATAAAAAGCATAATGACATGTTCTTTGCCTGTTTCAAAGCATCAACCCTTTGCTCCTGAGTCATCTCTATCATATTAACATAGAAATCGTTCCCCTCAATCGGCCAGTTAATCATATACTTTTTATTAGGCAACTTGCCATAAGTAATCATCATATCTTTGCTCCAAAGACGCTGCATCTCCTTAGGATGAGTACACTTCTCGTTCTTTGTACTACAATAGAAAAGAGATGGATTATAACCCTCTGGCTTCGCTATCGTCATATCTCTGTCGTACTCTTTAAGAATCATCGCATAAGTAAGATCTTGAATAATATCATTCTCACTCTCAGGTGCAATAACCTCACCCGTAACAAGTTTCGAATCCATTCCAATATCATAGCGAACACCTGCCCGTTTTGCAACATCTCCAAGTTCGGTACCATCAATTAAATATTTAGCAAACACTTGAACAGTCTGCCCATTTTTAATCAACTCAACTTTCCACAGATCACCGACTTTTGTAAAACCTTTCAATCCAGTTTTGAAAGAGAGGGTAAGATTTCTCTCTTTTGCAGCAATATTTTGAAAGATTCTATTTCCAACAGATGGCTCGAATAAAATTCTGCTTACCCAGCCAGTTGCTAAAGCAGCCTCGCTTCCATAATGACGAGCTAAAGAGTCGCGAAACTCTCCCCAAAGACCACCCTTGAGATTGTAATTGCCATCAACAGCACTCACCCCAGCAGAGGTCAACATTCCACCAAGCCACTCAAACTCCTCTGCCAAAAGTGTCTTCACACCATTACGCGAGGCTTGAATCGCAGCAGCTGTTCCCGATGTACCACCACCAATTACCAATACATCAAACACATCTCCAGATAATAGAGATCCTGATCGAGACAATGTCTGCTTATAAGTATTTCCAAAACGATCTTTTGCAATTACCTCAATAATCGAAGAGTTCGATTTTGGAACTGCTCTGTAGAAGTGATCAGCTGCAGACGGATAGATCCACTTATGATCCATCTTGCTTCTGTCGCTATACATAAGCTTTGCAGCTGCGTCGTAAGATTGAAAACGTTCCATTTTTATTGGATCACTACCATTCTCCGACATCTCAACACTCCAAGATTCGTCTGCATTCCAAATATTTGCAACAATATAGCCTTTGTATTCTGAGATTTTCTCCCCATCGTATAGTCTCATTTGGTGAGACTTATCGTAACCAACCGATTTATAGTACCATTTTAATTCACTTCCATTAGCCTCAAAAACACTGTAACCAGCAGGAGTCCCATCGGTGCAAAGAGATCCTTGCCACCACGCTCCAGAAAGTGCAGGTGTTACGTGTTCGTAAAGATTAGCATTAATTTGTTGATTGAATGCCGTATGAGTGTGCCCCGATAAAATATGTACGTTATACTCTTTTACAAGGTCATACAAAGCTTTGTGATTAGTCATAGTGTTTCCTGCCCTGTCGTAACGGAACTCCGCACGATCCTTTGGCTCACAACTAGTTGGAATATGCAGAGTAATCACAACAGTAGACCCCTTTTTTACATTTGCTAGATCTTTTTCCAGCCAAGCAAATTGTCTCTCCTCAAGGTAACCAATGTAAAAATAGTCTCTTGCAATGTAGAAATTATCATTCAACGCAACATAGTGTATATCGCCAACATTATAAGAGTAGTAAGCTGGTCCAAATGTCTCTTCGTACCTCTTTTGGCTAGTCTCCATTGATCTTCCATAAAGAGTCATGTCATGGTTCCCCATAACACTAAAAAACTGCAAACCAGAACCTTCTATCACTTTATTATACTCCCCATAAAGAGAGTGATCGTTTGAGACAATATCTCCGCAACATATTCCATGCAAAGGGCGATTGAGACCAGAAATCTCGTTCTTAATATCTTCAACTGAAGATCTTAATCTCGAAAACTCTTTTCCTGCCCAAACTTGTGGATCTGCGATCACAACAAAGCCATGATTCTTATCGCTTACTGGCTTTTTTGTTAACTCAAAATCATATTTAATTTTTGCAGGATTGATTTTCTGAAAGAATTGAGGAACACTGTTTTCTGCTTTTACAGAATAACCAGAAGGGATTGAAATGTAGACAAATGATGCTTTTTCTGAAGCTGTCAATTTGTACATTCCATTTTTATCACTCTTTGTAACAGAATAACCATCTGTGACAACAACCCCCGAAATCGGAGAGCCCTTAGTTCGCACCTGCCCTGTTATGACAGCAGCCTGAATAGTCAGGCTGGTCGTAACACTAAGGAGCAAAACAAATATAAGTCTTTTTAAACTTTTCATTATCTGAAGATTATATTTTTTCTAATATTTGCCAGCACTGGTACAATCCTCTAGGGATATGGAAACATCCTTTCCATTTTCCACCCTTTAATGGCAGCAGTACCTCTCCCCTTCTATTTAAATAACCAAACCACTCTGGATATTCGTAGTCTTTAAAGTTCTTCCAAGTGTAGTCATGCAACTTTTCGAACCACTCTAGACACTTTTCATTTCCAGTCAATTGGTATCCTTTAATCATAGTAATTGCAGATTCGATATGTACCCACCAAAGTTTTTGATCCCACTCCAGTTGCTGAGTTGGGTGACCTTTGATGTCCATAAAGTAGAAGATTCCACCATATTGCTTATCCCATCCAAATTCAATGGTGTTTAATGCAATTTTAACAGCCTTATCGATAATATCTTGTCTGCCAAGCTTTACTCCTAAATCCATAATAAACCACATTGCTTCCAAAGAGTGTCCTGGATTAAGAAGACGACCTTCGAACGTGTCCGAAAATTTACCATCTGGGGTAACATTTTCTAAAATTAGACCATATTCCTCTTTATAGAATACATTCATAACTTCGTTTAGACATGTTTCAATTGTAGAATCTAAAACCGACTTATCGAGCAGATGCTCGATTTCCAAGGCTAGATTACATAGAATCATTGGAAGAGAAAAACCCTTTAATGGTCTTGTTCCGGGAAATGATTTTTCCCATCTATCCTTTGGATTGTCTTTCTTTTGGAGAATTAGATCAAATGTCTTTTTAGCAATCTCTGCATATTCCTTATTACCAGTAGCTTTGCTAAGTTGTGCAAATGCCATAGTGGCGAATGTGTATGAGAAGATATTGTATGGTTGAATGATTGGTTTTCCCTCTCTAGTTACAGAAAAGTACCAGTTCAGGTTACCATCGTGTCCGTATTTCTTTAAAAATTCGCCACCTTGAATGGCACAGTCTAGCCACTCCTGTCTCTTTTCTACTTTGTTGTACAACATTGAGAACATCCAAACCTCTCTGCCCTGCAACCAAATGAACTTGTCGGTATCGAAAATATTACCCTCTCTGTCTAGACAGGTGTAATATCCTCCAAATTCGGCATCCTGTGATTTTTCTAACCAGAATGGCAAAATGTTGTTCATTAGCTCCTCTTTGTACTGAAGAGCCAGTTTTTGAAAATCCATCATCACTCGCTATTTTTTCAATGTATTCAAATATTCCAAATATCTGTTGTATAAATGTCCTGCTTGCAGGTAAGCAGATTGAGGGCTCATGAAATGAGAGAACTCAAATGTAATTGCATTCTCAATTCCAGCCTCTTGTGCCAAGCCCATTTTTAATCTAAGTTTTTCCCATTTTATTGGTAAAAATTTAATAGGCATGTCGCGGTCGAATGTCTCCGAATTAGTCCAACACTCGATACCATATTTGTCTGCTAATTTTTTGTTTACTTTCAAGAAATCAACAAGCTCATCATACGCAACATGTCCATCTTGAAAAGCTACAATATCCACAGCACCTTTAATTCCTGCAAAAATTTCATCCCACTCTTTTTCATGCTCCTCTACAGTCACCGCACCGCCTCTTGTGGTCTCAGCTGTGTATTGACTAATATTCTTAACTCCGTCGATATAGGGAGAGATTATAGTCTTTAAACCACCAGATACCTTTTTGCAATAGTGACCAAGACCTGCATACAGATCAATAATTTTTCCTGTCTTTCTGCTACACTCTTGAGAAATGTACCAACCTGCAAATGATTTATGATGGCCATAATTTGCCCACACCTCATCAATTACTGCACGGTTGATTTCGGCTTCTGCCTCATAGTCTCCTTTATCCCAATACTTTCCCGAATCGTAAAGACCAAAATAAAAGTTCATGTTCCATTTATCGCTAAGACGTAAGAACATATCTACAAGGTCAACTGGAGGAGTATAACAACCCTCGCGCTCTGTCAAAACCTTAGACGGAAAAGTTTGCCAACGGCGATATCCGCTTCTGATTAGTATAACCGTATCTATTCCAGCTTTCTGCATGTAGCCGAAGTCTCTGTCCCACTCCTCTTCTCCCCAATTTTGGTGGGGAATATCGTGACTAATTTCGTCGAGAAAAGTACCTTTAATTTTCATTATTCTCCTTAAATTATCTTAAATATCTCATTTTGCGAAGATGCTTGCTCCAAATCAAGTATGCATCGGGATGAAGATGAATACCATCTTTAGTGAGATTCAATTCAAGCTCACCGTTATTATCAGACAGTAGTGTGGCTACATTAACAAAAGTCACACCACACTCCTCTGCCAGCTTATTTAATTTAACATTCAACTCTTTGATCGACTTGTTTTTACCCTTGATTGCTGGATAAGCCAACCTAGCATCATTAACAGGTAAAACGCTTTGTAAATAGAATTCCGTTGAGGGAGATTTCTCTTTACACATCTTTATCATGGTCCGTATATTATGAACTATAGTGTCTTGCGATAGCCCTGCAGTCAAATCATTTATGCCTCCCATAAAGAAAATCTTACGAGGTTCAAATTTTAAAATGTCTGCAAACCTATCTAACATTCCAAAAGTATTGTCGCCGCCAATTCCTCTATTGATAATGTTATTTGTTTTGAATAACATTGGCCACCAACCCTGTTCTGTTATGCTATTACCAACAAATACAACAGCTCCTTTAGGCATGCCTTCAAGGTCATGAGCGGCTCTGCGTACTTCATAATATGCGCCTCTGAACTTGACCTCTCTCTTCGACTCCTGAGCCGAAGCTGGAGTCAAAGAGAATGTTATCAAGAGAATAGACAAAAACTCAAGTACTCTGTACATCGTCTATTTCTTTAAACTATTGAGGTAAGTATCAATACCAGTTTTCACATATTGCCACTGGTTAGCCTTCTTTAGGTGAATCATATCGAACAAAAAGTATCCATCGCATGCGTTAATACAAGCATCAACAGATTGTTGAACAGATTGATTCACATCAGTACCAGCAGGAACTGTCCAGTTTCCAACATCAGGTCCGCCATAAACTGGCACAGCACCTTTTGTTAAATCTTTTGCTCTTGTGCAGAAACCTTGCATAGTCCATTCACCTGTACCATAAACCTTGTTAGCTGCAGCATAAGCTCCGATAAGCATCATATCAAGATGGTCGGCATATCCAAAATTCTTGTAGTTGGTAGATGCCCATGAGTAGTACGATGAAGTACTATAATTAGGGCTTGCCCAGTTCACTCCCACCTCGTAGTAAGATGAATACCATGCACCTACATAAACTCCGAACTTTACTTTAGGATTAACAGCCTTAATTCTTGCCTTTGCCTTAACCATGAAGTCGTGAATAGTTTTAACACGAAACTCTAGCCACTGTTTGAAATAAGTTGGAAGTGGGTTTGGCAGACTTCCTACTTGTGTTCCTGGAGGAATTACAGAGTTAGGGAAGTTAGAGACTGTTTGGCCAATATACTCTTCAAACTTTTGTTTTGTATATGGAGAGAAATCACTCTCAAAGCCGTCGAAACGTCCTCTATCTAAAAAGATACCATCCAAATCTTGATAAGCAGCTAAATCCTCTAGCATTTGGCAAAGATACTCCTGAACTTCGGGCATAACTGGATTGAAGAATTTTGCATTCTTGTTTACATTCATAATGCTTTTAATACCCTCAGTGGTATTTAATTGAGTAGCCCAGCCACTTTTTGAAGCATCTCTGAAAAGCACTCCCTCTGAGCCTAGAGAGGTAGTATTACCTCCGGTCATTGTATTAAATCCGGCATGAACCTTCAAACCAAGCTTATGTCCTTCGTCGATAAAAGCACGAAGATAGTCCCATGTTGCAGTTCTTTCAATTTTTGTATAGCCGCCTGGAAGCCAAGCACCTAACCATTTTACTTGATCAACAATATCTGTAGTGAATAGCGCATCTCCAGTGGTTGGACGAATATCTACAACCACATCGGTGAAGCCAGCATTTTTTGCCAAGGTAAGGTCGCGTATAATGTTCTCTTTGCTATTTGCAAAGTCGGGGAAGTTTGCAGCTGCATCTATCCAGATATAGCGCGGTTTCTCAGCATTAGGAGTTGTTGGATCTGGCCATTCCCAATCAGGTGTTCCATTCGATTTTGAACACGAGAGAAGTAGAAATAGCGCCGATAATAATATTACCGAAGATTTAAGACTGGATATAAACTTAATTCGCATTTTGTAAAATTTTGTTAATAAAGCCGGTATCTCCTCAAAAAGAAGATACCGGCAAATTTAGCATAAACTATTTATCTATACAGTCGAACTGATATGCTTGAAGAATTCCATTGTTCGAGCCCACGAAGAACATGTACATAAAGAATCCATCATCAGAAACGCTTAGAATTACATCTGGGAAAGCTGTTCCGCTAAGAGAACCTGCATATAATGCACCTGTAGCAAATACTTTCGAAGGTGTATTGTCAAATGTTCCATTGAAGTTAGCAAGAGTGCTTACATCCATAAGAATAGCTCTAGTTGCGCTATATGTGAAGTGAGCTCCACCATAAACAGCAACATAAGAGGCTTTGTTAAACTTAGCAGCATCTACCGAAGCAAAGTTACTATTTGCATCATTTGCAGCTTTCGCAACAATTCCTTTTTGAGCATTAGTTTGACCATTAATAACCTCTAAGTTATTTCCACTATAGCTAGTTACAAAGTAATCCGAAGTAGGATCACTCGAAGAGTAAACCATATCTACGTTACCACCATTCCATGGAGAACAGCCAGTTATCGTTACGACCTCAGGAGCACTAATTACACCAGCATTTACTTTAAATCTGATAAACTCACGACATGCTGCAGGGTTAGTCCAATACCAAGCGTTAACAGTAATAATTGCATTACTATTGATATCACCTGAAACCGAGATTTTGCTACCCATTTTGGCTCCAGCACCAATATTGTAAGTCCAAGAGTAAATCTCTTCTGGAACACCTGTAACCGAAGATAACTTATAAAGCTTATGAACACCATTTTTAGCCACTTGGTTAGTCATAATCACATTACCCGCTTTATCGCTTGTAATACAACCACCTAATAGATCAACTCCGTTCATGTTAATCTTGCCAACAAATTCACCAGTTGTCTTTTTGATATAATTGATATTAGTATTACCTGTTGCTAATAGTAGATAGTCTCCCATTGCAGCAAGTGAGTAGTTTACGTTTGCACCTTTTGTTACTTCTGGATTTGTGCTTAGAGTTGTTGTTCCCCAAATTAGGTTTTGGCTACCTGGACGTAAACCAAAAGCAGTTTTATTAGGAATCATTTTTTTCACTGTGTACTCTTTCTTAGTAACACCATCATGAGCTGTAACAGTAAGTTTAACCTCAGAGTTGTAATCCAAAGCTGTAATTGCAGGATCAGGAGAGATTGACGCGTGATAAGACAATCTATATGTAGCTAATGCTGGGTCTATATTACCAACTGCTATAAGAGCAATTGTTTTAGTATCTTGATTAACTATACCAGTAAGTCCTTTCGAAGGAATACTAAACTCTTCAATATTACATGCCTTACTCTTAGTAATGACAGCTCTTACTTTATACTGCTTCTGCTCTTTCTTTGCATTAGTAACAGTTATCACATTGTCCTTAGTAAGATCCATGTAAAGAATCGCTGGACTGATAAACACATTATCATCAAGATTAGCAACAACTCTCATGTTCTTAAGTCTGTCTTGAAGCACTACATTATCGCTGCTCTCTGGATAATAAAAGGGAACAGGTATAATGATTTCGTCACTGTTTTCAGAGGCATAACCAATAAAAGATGACTCAGGCACATCTGGGAAAGAGGCAGTAATACTGTTAATTCCCAATCTTGCAACCGGTGGTACAAGCTTATCTGGTCTTTGGCATCCGCTCATTAATACAAGCAATACCAATGTAAATAATAGATATATTTTTGTTTTCATATGAATTCTAATAATTATTTCCATTCATCATATTGCTGAATTGCAGAGTTATTCGAGATTTCCGAACTAGGAATAGGCATAACATAGGTCTTCTGAAGGAACTTTCTATCTTGAAGGTCACAATCAACATACTCATATGAATAGCCATTACCTGCTGGAGTAATTTTCAGTCCGTGTACACGATAGTTGTTGTAAGCTGTATGAGCTAACTTCCAACGTCTCATATCCCAATATAGATGGTTCTCGTAAGCAAGTTCAATTTTGCGCTCTTTACGGATTGCATCAAAAACAGCCGTTCCTGTTAATCCTATTTTTGCAGGGAGGTTTACACCAGCACGACCTCTAACTGCATTGATATCATTTAGAGCGTCACCCTCTTTTCCTAATCTATAGTTTGCCTCAGCTCTATTTAAGTAAACCTCAGCTAGACGAATCTCAACCCAAGTTTGAGTACTCTTATAGTTAATAAGATCGGTATGAGTTTCATCCATAAGTTTTCTTAAATAATAACCTGTTACAGTTCTCCCTTTTGCGTATACATCCTCTCTGTAACCCATAAATTTACCATATTGACCACCAACACTATTTTGCATTACATGACCCTTCCATGAGCAGCCATTATAAATTACAGTTGCATGGAATCTAGGTTCTAATTGAGCATAAGGCGGAGGAGTAGTAGTTGTACCATGCCATGGAGTCCAATCAATTGTAGTTCCATCTGTCTTTTCATAAGATTCAACCATCTCTTGAGTTGGAGTTCCTTTACCACCTTCGTTTTCAATATCTCCGAATGGAGCGTAATCTCTATTAAAATTATGGTAAGGGCCTGTCTTTACATATGAGTATTGTAAAATTGACTCACTATTGCTACCCTTCCAAGCATCTTTGTATTGAGGAGTCAAAGAGTAAAGATTAAGCGCAAAAACTGAGTCTGCAGCAACCTTTGCTTTATCCCATCTTTCGGCATATAGCATTGCTCTAGATTTAAATGCAAATGCGGCACCTTTAGTCACTCTGCCAGATTGAGCGGATTCCCATACCTTTGGAAGTTTCGAAGCAGCAAAATCTAAATCTTGTTCAATTAGATCCCAAGTTTCAGCGGCAGTGCTTCTATTTTTATCTTTTACTAAATCTAAATCTTTGTATAAAATTACACCACCATGTCTTTTTGCAAGTTGGAAATACAAGAAAGCTCTAAAAAATCTAGCTTCTGCCATAAAACGCTCATTTGCTGCAGCACTTAAGGTCGAATATTTTTCCATTCCAACTAGAAATTCATTTACTCGACGAATTCTTTCATAAGTCACAGCCCATGTTCCTAGTAAGTTTCCAGTTGGAGAAATTGACTCAGGAATCATTGAGTAATTATTTGCATCTCCAGCCATTGTGCCTGGTGCATAAGATCCATATTTGAATGTTTCAGTTAATCCATCAGTCATATTACCGCTAAACTCAGAGTTACCAAAAGTACCATAGCGATCAATGTAAGGATAGAATGAGTTGACATAAATCTCAACACTCTTATAATCTTTCCAGATTACTTTATCGGATAATCTATCCGATGGAGTAGTATCAAGAAAGTCGTTGCAAGAACCTAGAATAAAGGAACTTATAACAAGCAATAAAATTGATATTTTATTTTTCATAATTCTGATTTTTAGAAGGTGAAGGTAATTCCCATTGAGAAAACCCTTTGTTGTGGATAGTATCCATTTTGAACTCCTGGTTGTTCTGGATCAATGTTGAATTTTGTAAGTTGGCTTAATGTGAATAGGTTTTGTCCTTCTGCATAAACTCTTATATCTTCAAATCCCGATTTTTTCACATACTTAATAGGAATTGTATATCCAATTTGAGCAGATTTCAATCTCAAATAATTTCCATTTCTATACCAAAATGAAGAAGAATACGCATTGTTACTACTTGCAGAAACAATAGTTAATCTTGGGAATTCAGCATTTCTGTTGTCTTCTCTCCAAGAGTTTTCCACAAGATATTGCGGAGAGTTTCCACCATGATAGAAAGGCTTTGTCATTGAAGTGTTGTCCATAACACCTGAAGAATAAACACCTGTCAAAGCAACATCTCTTCCAAGTCCACTCTGAATTAAAAAGTTAATATCAAATCCTTTCCATTTACCGTCAAAGCTTAGTCCTAGTACATATTTTGGGTAAGAAGACGAAGCGACATAACCTCTATCTTGCTCATAAGTAATCTTACCGTCTCCATTTCTATCTAGGAATTTTATATCACCTACTCTTACAGGTTTGCCAGGAATCAGAGCTGAGTTTGCTATCTCCTCTTCACTTTGGAATAAACCAAGTGCGATAAAGCCCATTTGAGAGCCAATTTCTGAACCAGTAACTTTTAGATAATCAGGAGTATTTTCGGAGTCAGTGTACTTAAGCCATCTTCTTTGAGTATATGTTGTTTTTAAAGAAACAAAATAACTAAAATCACCAATGCTATTTTTATGGTCTAATGATAATTCAAAACCTTTATAATCTTGCTTATTAGTATTTGCAGTAGAAAAGAAATATCCACCAAACGAATCAGGGTAAGAACCTCCAATTGTGCTAAGAATGTCGTATGCATATTTATAGAATACATCAAATTCAACATTTAATAATCCATTCCAAAGCGTTGACTCCAATCCTAAATTATAATGTAGCGCTTTTTCCCAAGTTAAGTTTTGATTTCCCGGTTTTGATGTTATAACACCAGCAACAGGAGATCCTCCAATGACTGCAGCATTGTCCATAATTGACAAAGTATTTAAATCTTGATATGGACTAATACCTGTTTTACCAGTAAGACCGATACCTGCTTTTAATTTTAACGAATTAACAAACGGGAATCTTTCTGAAAACCATTTTTCATTCGAAATAACCCAACCTGCCGATGCAGACGGAAAGGCTGCCCATCTTTTGTTTTTCATCATGCCTGAAAAAACATATGAACCATCATATCTTAGTGTAGCTTCAAGAAGATATTTTCCATCAAATTCGTAGTTTAATCTTCCAGCAAAACCTACTTTTCTAGATTGAGAACTTCCTCCAGAAACTTTCGTTTTATCAGCTAATTTCGCAAAGTCTAACTCATCTAATTCATAAAAGTCGAAACCATAACCGTATGATCCCATACTATTACCTTCGGTTTGGGATGTTTCCATCAATGCAATAGCACCAACTTTATGTTTACCAAACACATTACTATAGTTTACACTAGTATTAGTTACTATGTCATTTGAATAAGTAAAGCCTTCAACCAAACTTGCAGTATTTCCTCTTGCATCATCTACTAGCGAATAAGATATATTTGTTGTTGTTGGTGTTGGGGTATTAGCAACATATGTTTTATAAGGAGTAGAAAAAGCCTTGCTTTTTGTAAAAGATGCGTCATAGCTACCCATAAATTTAAAGCTTAAACCTTGAATATATGGCACCTTATATGTTAATGCTAAATTTGTTTCCAAAATAGAAGTTAAAGTATTTCTATATCCAGTGTTTTCAGATGCCGCTATTGGGCTTACATAAGAGCTAGCTGTTCTTGTAGAAACAGGAATTCCATCAATGGTCATAGGAACATATGGATGTACTCTTATAGCTTGCTGAGGAATATTATTCCAGTCAGCAGGGTTTGCACTATAACCAGGATTTTTTCTATCCTCTATTCTACCAGCAATATTAAATTCTAAAGTTACATTTTTAGAGATTTTTGTATCAATATTGCTTCTAAGGTTATATCTTCTATAATTGAAATTTCTTACGTTTCCTTTTTGATCAAACATACCTAGAGAGACAAAGTAAGCTAACTTCTCATTACCTCCTGATGAATTGATATTATGGGACATTGATGTTCCAACTCCAAAAGTCTCTTTATACCAATTTGTATTTCCCCAACCATCAGTAGGATCGTTGTTCAACATCATTCTAACATGTTCAGCAGTAAAGATAGGGGTATCTCCGTCCATCTCTCTTGCTTTGTTATACCAATAAGCATAACCTGGCCCATCAAGCATTTTCATTTCAACGGCATTGCTTGAAATACCATAACTTCCTTTATAAGAAATTTTATTCTCTTTTCTTTGTCCCCTTTTTGTTTTGATAATAATTGCAGAAGATGCATCCATACCAAAAATTGCAGCAGATGAAGCATCTTTTAATACAGACACCGACTCAACATCATTTGGGTCAATTTCATTAAAATTTCTCTCTACTCCATCTACAATATACTTAGCTCCAGTACCTCTGACAATAATGCTAGAAGCATCAGCACCAGGTTGTCCTGACTGTTGAAGACCAATAACACCAGCGATTTTTCCATTCAACATACTTGAGATGTTAGTTGTTGGTGCTTTCAAAAGTTCCTTACCACTGATTTGAGTAATGGCACCTGTTACACTACCCTTTTTCTGAGTACCATAACCCACAACAATTACATCACTAAGTCTAGCAGCATCTTCCACTAGAGTAACATTATATTGCGCTCTACCATCAAGTGTAATCTTAACGGCCTTGAATCCCATATAGAAAAATTCAAGAACACCATTTTTAGAATTTCTTGCAGGAACTACTAATGAGTAAGTTCCATCAAGGTCGGAATAGGTTCCAACTGTTGTACCTTGTACAATAATTGAAACACCTGTGAGAGGATTGCCTTTATCGTCGGTAACTTTACCTTTTACGGAAGTTTGTGCAAAAGCAGAGCTTGCACAAACCAACATTAATAATGAAAATATTGCTACCTTCATCACCTGGCAATTCTTGAAAACAGATATTATCTTTTTCATAGAAGTTATAAGGTTTTAATTAATAAATGTATTTAGTTTATTTGTTTGCATCTTTGATACTTTTATCTAGAAGATCCCACCAATTTCTGTTGATAATGTGACAGATGTCGAAGATCATCAAACCATCAGTACTTTTTAGAGCTTGAGTTGTAGCCCTGCTGAAAACATCAGCATTACCCTCATATTGATCAACATAGATAGATCCAATTACTGGCACTACACCTCTAGTGATCTCCTTTACAAGAGCAGCACCACCTTCGACCGAATACCAATAAGTACGACTATTATCCATACCAGCTTCTGTTCTCTTTCCAAGAACACCATTAGCCTTATCAACATCAGCTTTAGTTACATTAGTGTAGTATAGACCAGTCATATAAACATCCAAAAGCTCAGCATATCCTGTATTTTTATACTCAGGAGTTGCCCAGCTATACTCTTTAGATGGATCATAATCTTTACTTGCCCAGTTAACACCAACGTGGAAATAAGTTGGATACCAACCACCAGTATAATCACCAATAATCAGTTTCGGATTGATTTTACGAAGTTCTTTATGAGTTGCCTCCATAAATCTTTTGATAACCATAGCTCTCCACTCTGCCCATTTATTAAAATGTTTACCAAGTTTCCAGCTCTTCTTACCATCCTTATCAACCCAATAGAGAATATCATCTGGGAAATTTTCTACTTTCATACCAGAGTACTCTTCGAAAAGTTTTTGAGAAAGAGGACTAAAATCAGAAGTAATATTATCGAAACGCATTCTGTCTAGAATAATACCATCTAAATTTTTATATTTAGTAGCACACTCTTTTAGAATTGATAACTGATATTTTTGAACCTCTGGATTAGCAGGATTCATCATCCCATTGTAGTTCCATTTCATCTGACCGATTGGCATTAACTTTCCCTCCCAATAAACAAGAGATTGCCACTCGGGGTGCATCTTATAAATAACTCCTCTATTGAAGAAGTTGTGTCCACCTGCAAAAATATTCAAAGATGCGTGCACCTTTAGACCAAGTTTATGGCCTTCATCGATGAAAATCTTAAGCATATCGTAATCTTCGCTTCTGTATCTACCTTCCCACTCGCCCATATAAGGGGCAATCTTACTTTTGTAGAGAACCTCTCCCATGATAGACTTCACATCTACAACTACATCGGTAAAACCAATCTGTTTCACTTTCTTTAAATAAAACTTGATTGAATCCGGATAGCTTAGGCGGTGATAGTTGGCCTCGCAGTCGAACCACATGTACATCGGCTTTTGCTTACCATATGCAACCACCCCGAAAACAAAGAGGATCAGAACTAAAAATAATTTTCTCATAAAAATTCGTTTAGGAAAATGAATTGTTTTTAATAATTTAATAGTACCACACACGGAACATTGCACAAACATAATAAATAAATTTGTTTTAAAAACAATTATTAATAAATTTTTTTATTATTCTTAACTTTATTAAAAAATATATTTAATTGCTTTTACACTTCTACTAGTCGATATTTAGATGAAATAAGTGGATCACTACGACTAACAGTCAATCGATACCTATATATATAACCCTTTTTAAACTTATTTAGCAATGAATTTACATTTACTTAATATTTTATTAATAATTTGTCTTAATTAGAAATTTTGTTACATTTGCAAGTATATCACACGAGACCACACACCTCATAAAACGATTACAAACCATAAAAAGAAATAAAACAATAACTTATGAGCCTTTCGTGGATCGACATAATGGTGATTTGCATTTATATCACGGCAATCATCTCTATCGGCTTCATCCTGTCAAAAAAAGCTTCAAAAAACATTGACTCCTATTTTCTAGGAGGCAAAAAAATAAAATGGTACTTCCTTGGTCTATCAAATGCATCTGGAATGTTCGACATCTCAGGCACAATGTGGACCGTAGCAATCTTATTTATATACGGATTAAAAAGTGCGTGGATTCCATGGCTTTGGCCCGTGTGGAATCAAGTCTTCGTAATGGTATTCCTCGCGATATGGATGCGACGATCAAATGTAATGACTGGAGCAGAGTGGATACTTACTCGCTTTAGCGGAAGAGGTGGAAAATATTCACACATTGTAGTAGTCTGCTTTGCAATCATAAGCGTAATTGGATTCATGGCCTATTTCTTCGAAGGAATAGGAAAATTTGCAGTGATGATACTCCCTTGGGATCTCACCTGCAACTTAGGATTCATGACATTAACATCTGCACAATCATATGCACTGCTCATTATCGCAATAACAACACTCTACACCCTTAAAGGTGGAATGTTCAGCGTAGTTGCGGCAGACGTTTTCCAGTTTGCAATCATGACAACCGCCTGCTTAATAATCGGATACATTGGATACACTTCGGTTACGGCAGACCAGATAGCAGCAGCAACACCTGCAGGATGGGATAACCTATTCTTCGGATGGAACCTTAATATAAATTGGGACGGATTAATTCCAGCAATCAATAATAAAATTGCGTCAGACGGATATGAACTCTTCGGACCACTAGTGATGCTTATGATATTCAAAGGAATCTTCGCTTCACTTGCGGGACCAGTTCCAAGTTACGACATGCAAAGAATCCTATCGACAGCAAAGCCATCAGAAGCGGCAAAGATGAGCGGTATGACCATTCTCTTGCTTTATGCACCAAGATACTTACTAGTTGCCGGTCTTGCGGCACTATCAATAGTCTACCTGGCACCTGAACTTGCACAAGCGGGAACAAACATGGACTTCGAAACAATTCTTCCTATAGCTATTACGAAGTTTGTTCCCGTTGGGTTCAAGGGACTGCTACTTGCAGGCTTATTGGCAGCATTTGTTGGCACCCTTGCCGCATTTGTAAACTCAGCACCAGCATATATCGTTAATGACCTTTATAAAAAATACATCAATCCAGACGCTTCACAAAAAACATATGTAAGATTTAGCTATGTAGCTTCAATTGCATTGGTAATCGTAGGCGTAGCATTCGGATTTTATGCAAAATCACTTAACTCCTTAACACTCTGGATAACATCATCTTTGTATGGTGGCTATGCAGCAGCAAACGTCCTAAAATGGATTTGGTGGAGATTTAATGGATTTGGATACTTCTGGGGAATGATGGCAGGACTTGCATCGTCAACTCTTAAGCTCGTATTCTTCCCAGAAATCACAGACATCTATTTCTTCCCGGCAATTTTAGCCTTTTCATTTGTAGGATGCTTCTTAGGCAGTCTATTAACAGAACCCGACACCGACGAAGTACTAATGAAGTTCTACAAAAATGTAAAACCTTGGGGATTCTGGAAACCAGTTTACGACAAAGTAGTAGCAATTGATCCATCATTCGAAAAGAATAGAGACTTTAAGAGAGATGTGGTAAATATCATCGTAGGTATTACATGGCAAATGGCACTAGTAGTCCTCCCTATTTATTTCATCATCCACAATACCAAAGCAACACTTATTACACTTGCAGTAATTATAATCTGCATGGTAATCCTTAAGTTCAACTGGTACGACAAGTTAAAAGAGGCAGACAAAGGATTCGAAAACGCATAGATTATGAACAACACATTCCTTCAGCAATCTTACGACGGTGGTAAGAACAACTCCATCAAAAAGGAGATAATCAGACTATTTATTGTCAACGGCAATTATAGCATCACCGATTTAAGTAAAGAGATGAATCTCAGCATCCCAACAATAACGAAACTTATTGGAGAACTCATGTCTGAAGGATTTGTGCTCGACTTCGGAAAACAGGGTACTAACGGAGGGCGCAGACCAAATGTTTACGGTCTGAATCCAGATGCAGGGTACTTTGTAGGAGTAGATATTACAAAAGACAGCATAGACTTAGGAATCATCACGTTTAAAGGGCAACTAATTGAATATGAAGGGAACAAAGAATTCATTCTAGAGAACACAATACAATCACTAGATGAACTTTGCAACATCATAAACTCCTTTATTGACAACCTCTCTATCGCTAGAAATAAGATCCTTTCGGTAGGAATCAACCTCTCAGGACGCGTAAATTCTGAGTCGGGATTCAGCTACAGCTTCTACTTCCTTGGAGAGAAACCACTATCAATGATGATTGAGGAGCGTATAGACTGTAATGTCTTTATAGAGAACGACTCCAGAGCGATGACATACGGAGAATTCATGTATAGCGAAGACGAAAGCAAAAAGAATATGCTCTTCATCAACGCAAGCTGGGGACTCGGTATCGGAATAATCATAGATGGAAAACTTTATTACGGAAAGTCCGGATTCTCAGGAGAGTTCGGACACTTTCCGTTTTTCGAAAACGAAATAATCTGCCGATGCGGAAAGAGAGGATGCCTTGAGACAGGTGCCTCAGGTTCTGCAGTACATCGCATCTTTATGGAAAAATTAAAAGAGGGACGTGTTTCGATGCTATCGCCAAAGTACAACAATGGAGAGCAGATCACCCTCGACGACATAATGGATGCAATCCACAAAGAAGACGTCTTAGCTATCGAAATCATCGAGAACATCGGAAACGAACTAGGAAAAGCCATATCTGGACTAATAAACCTTTTCAATCCAGAGCTAATTGTACTAGGAGGAACACTATCGAAAGCGAAAGACTATCTACTATTACCAATTAAGAGCGCAGTCAACAAATATTCGCTCATTCTCGTGAGCAAAGACACCAAAATTAAAGTATCGAAATTAGGGGACAAGTGTGGTATAATCGGAGCATGCATGCTAGTGAGAAGTAAAACACTTGGGTTACTATAATTATACCACGCTGAGTCTTCTCCATACTCTCTAATTTGCAGATAATCTATTTCTTACTATATTTGTTTCAAGTTAATAAATCACATGAAACAAATATTTTTAATTTTATTTATCTGTTACTCCTCATTTGGCTTTTGTCAAACAATCAACGAAGTTAGACCTGTAGAATTTGAATTATCAATAGGTCCTATCTTTGCTAGCAATCACAATCAAAGTAAGCATACTTATGTCGGTGCTGCTGCAGGACTAGAAGGACGATACAATTTTTCACAAATACCATTTAGCATCGGTATAAAAGCTCAAATTGCCGAATTTAACAGGCGATATGATAATAATATATTGATTAAAAACTGGGGTATCAATACTGGGTTTACATTTGATTACCATATCAGAAAATGGAAGCACATCTCACTATTTACAGGAGCAGGATTGGGAGTCTCATTTTTGGACGATAACGGATACTCAAACAACTTATATTCAAGAGCTCTCTCAAAAGAGAAAACTGTTTTCTATTTTAATCCACATTTTGGTATTGAATTCTCACAACGTATTCGTTTATCTGCTGGCATTAATCTCGCTGATAAAGAGCACTCATTTATTGGAATTAATTTTGGTTTCATTATAGGAGCAAACGAAATACCCTCAATATTAGAACGAAGAGTAAGACGAAGTTTGAATTTAAAGTGATCCCCAAATCTAAATTAGAACTAATTAATATCTTAATACGATGAAAAAA
>JASDTB010000003.1:14973-37038 GCA_041441455.1 Bacteroidales bacterium | reverse complement strand
CTCTTTGGCAGTTATTTTCACTCTTAATGCTATTGCTCTCTTTTTATTTCCTTTTGTAGGTAATCTATTGGGTATGGATCAAATAAGTTTTGGGAAATGGGCTGCTATTGCAATTCATGATACAAGTTCTGTGGTTGGAGCTGGTATGTCCTATGGTCCTGAAGCATTGAAGGTTGCTACTTTGATTAAACTTACTAGAGCGTTGTGGATCATTCCGTTATCTCTGGTCTCTTTTCTTATTTTCAAGAAGGAGAAGGTTAATAAAGTCGCTATACCTTGGTTCATCTTTCTCTTTTTCGCAGCAATGGTCTTAGCTACTTATATCAACCTTCCCGCACTCCTCTTAAGAACAATTTCCATCGCATCTCACTCCTCTCTTTCGCTCACTCTCTTCCTGATTGGAAGCACCCTTTCAATAGAAGCCATCAAAGAAGTGGGTGTAAAACCTATCCTTTTCGGAGTTATTCTTTGGGGGATGATTTCGATAACGTCAATATTATTCTACTCAACATTTGGAATGGGATTTCTAAACATGTATTAGTAATATTTCCAATATTAACTAGATATCCGAGTTGATTATTAAAATTATAAGAATTACAATGATGATTGTTTCTTACAATAAATCTATTTGAAGAGATAGGGGTGTTAATTCTAGTTCCAACGGCTAACATAATTTTAAGTTTTAATGAATTTATAAGAATGGCCAATATTTATTTCCCAGTATCGTTGAGACAAATGCAAAGATTAAGTAAACAGAACAGGCTGAAAGAAGAGTCATAAATAAAAAAGATAGTCGAGTACTTGGTTTGATTTTACTTTCGTTTTCCATAGTCACATATTTTATAATTTGAGGTTGTAATATTAGATGCTTGACAATTTACATGGCGGAAACCAAAACCCTTTAATACTCAATTTTTAAAAATCATTTCCGCCATGTATTGTTCTTCAAGCAAGATTAAAATTATAATGTGTTAGTTATTAATTCATAAAAAATTAGTTGCATTATATTGCAACTTATTTTATAAAGTCATCGAATATGTTAACTTTGTGCATATTATGAAGGTTTAAGCATGAATAAAGTAATAAAACTATTGATAGGATTGGGTTTGCTGACTTTTGTGAATTTTTCAGCTTTGCAGCTTTTTTCACAAGAAATTATAATATCTCAGAATCAATTTAAATCCAAGTTATATAACTTAAACTACTACATTAAAACTGCAATTGATGATAAAAGTAAGTTATTGTATGTTTATAGTGGAGATACTTTGATTACAATTAACTTATCTAAATTTAGTGAGTTAGGAAGGTTTAAGCTGAAATTGCCAGATTTACAAGAGGTCAACCATGAAGTTTTGTTCCCCAGATTTTTGAAAGGAGAACTCTATTTTGTTCACAACCAGGGAGGGTATCTTTTTAGGTTGAGTAATGACTCTTTAGTAAGAGTAGACAACTCTTACAATCATAAGATGCAATGTGATGCATCTATCTTAGTACGAGATGATACCTTATATAAGTTTGGTGGATATGGATTTTGGTCTAACAGAAATTTTTTCACTTACTTTAATTACTCGACAAAGGAATGGGATGTCGTTCAGCCATTGAATCAAGAGGTACCTCCAGGAATAAGTTTTGCTGATACATATATTGATAAAAATAAGATATATGTATTTAATGGCTTTTATCAAGATGAATGGGATTATCAAAAAAGCAAAGAGTTAGATCAAATCTGGGTTTTTGACTTTTCTTCTGGAACGTGGAAATATCTAGGTAAAAGAGAAATTTTCACATCAAACTATAAGATGAAAATTTCAGGTGAAAATTACTTTGTAATGATAGATAAAACCTCATTATTTAAATTGGATTTTCCAAAGAATAGAACCTATATTTATAGAAATTCATCCTTATCGTCATCAATAGTCGCTAATTCTATTTACTACTCAGGATATATGTATCTTTTTACTGCAAATAGTAGTTCTGATAGTCCCATTATCTTACAAAAGGTTAAAGAAGATACGTTATTACAAGAGCTAAAAGATGTAAAGAGGATTTATATCTCCCCAAATAGAATCTATTATCTATTATTAATAATAATTTTGATACCATTTTTAGGGCTTATCTTTTGGATTAATTTTAAACGAAATAAAAATAATAAGCGTATCATTTTAAAAGATGGAGAAATAAAATATCAAAAATTGGTAAAACAAATTGATGATCCAAGCTACAAGATTCTAAAAGCGCTTTTGGATAAGAATGAACTTGATACAAATGGTCTCTTGGAACTAATAGATAATAAAGACCTACACTATTCGCATCGAACAAGAGTCTTACATCAATTAATTACTGAATTGAATTTGAAGTTGACGCTGTTAACAGGTATAAATGAGGATTTTATTCTTGTAAAAAAATCTGAGTTAGATAAAAGAATTAAGTCCTATTATCTTAATAAGTCAATGTTTTAACCTACCTCTCCATCGCTTTTTTCTTGTATTCTGCTGGCATTTTTTCGATTGCGTAGCGGAGTGAGGTGCGAGGCATAGTTGATTTCTTGGAGATTACGTAGTTGTAGATCTCCTCTAGGTGAGATTTAGAGGCAGCTTTAAGCATCCATCCGTACCCTTTCCTTACAAGATCGTCTGAGTCTTCGAGCAAAATGTTTGCGATTTCGAGGATATCGCTAAGGAATAGACCTTTTCGGGCGGGGATTATTAAAGTCACTGCTGATGCGCGTTTTAACCAGCGATGATTAGATCGCGCCCAGCGTTTGAGCTCCTCCAAATATTCTGGATACATCATAACGAACTCTCCAACTGTATGGTTGCAAAGTGTATCGCAGTCTGCCCAACTCGAACTGGCTATCAATAAGAGTCAGACGAATATCTCTGATTATGTCTGAGTTAATCATAGATTATTATTTTTGAGACAATTTATATGCTGCAAAATAGGGTGACTAAAAAAGGGACAGTGAAATCGACTACCATTCCATGATAGATTGAGGGGATGACAAACTTTTCGCCTGCAGAGCGTGTGATGATTGGGAGTGTTGTGTCCATTGTCGTTGCACCTCCGGCAGAGATGGGGGAGAGGTTTCCGAACCATCTGACCATCAAGGGTGCGAGGAGCAGGGTCATTATTTCTCGACTAATATTGGATAATAGGGCGATTGTGCCTAGTTCGGCTCCTTTGTATTCGGTGATGAAAATGCTTGAAAGAGAGTAATATCCGAATCCGCTACCAACAGCCATACACTCGGCAGTGGTGCGAAGAGGAAGTACAAAACTTATTACTGCTGCGCCAGCAAGTGTACCAATTATTGTCATTAATGGTAAAAAAATGACTCCAGGATTGAGGGATTTAAAGTTTTGCAGAGCGTTAGGATCTTTACCTATACTTACTCCAACGCAGAACATCAGTGCGCAAAGTGCAAAATAGCTTAATTCCAAATTGCTAAACTCTGGGGGAACAATTTTAAATGTGCCTAGAATTACTCCTGCAATAAAAAAACTTACAATTATTATGCTTCCTTTCATAGAGACTCCTTCTTGCGATTAATATAGTTCCATAAAAGTTTAGCCATTGTGATACTTCCTAATGTTGCTGCACCTGCAATGATGAAAGCCTCAAGACCTATTGTGTGAAGATTATTCATAATCTTGTCGTTTCCTCCTACGTCAATTCCCAATAGAAACAATAGTATCCAAATAATGATAGTTATAAGCTTTGAAGTGAAGTTTAGATTTCTGTTTCTAAATAATCTGCCTACAACAATTCCAAGCAACATTAATCCAATTACTACAAACATTCTATTTAAGGTTTTTTTTGAATTGGACCACCTCTAAAACATCTGGAATAAGCTCTTTGCTGCTGATACTGATAATCATAGGATGAAGTTTCCCCACAGGCTTAAGCATAGAAAACTCATCTTTGGCTTTGCTCGATAGATTAAGTTGAGACAACTCTTCGAGGTGTCTCTCCGAAAAATAAAAAGTAAGTCTAAAACATCCTTCCCAAATCGATAACCAAAATAGGTTTTTCTTTTTGCTTAGCATTTTACATAACCACGATTTCCCATCGTTATAGTATCTCCACTCAGGTGAGAGTTGGAATGGTGGTTTTGAAACTTCTGTAAGAAATGATGAATAAGCATCGAAAATATCATCTCCCATTATCTCATGAAGCACCTTATCTTCAGGTGTAACTTCTGGGTCTCTAAGCAAAATTTGAGGTTCCATTTCTATGTTTTTTACAATAATACTATTATAAATTCTTATTCAAAAATTTTTCAATGCTATTATTTGATAATAATTTATTTTAACTTAGTTTCGATTAATTTAAATAATAAAATGTTAGTTGTCTTTTATAAATATCAATATCTTTTTTTACTCATTCTTGTAATTCTCTTTACTTCTTGCACTAAAACAGAGTCTAATCCAATTAAATATGTGAGTGTTAGGGGATGTGATATGTCATTAATAGGAGATATAAGACATGTGGGAGTTAAAGTTTATGATAGTCAGAAAAATGCTGGAGACATGATAGATATAATTAAAAAATCTGGATGTAATCTAGTTCGACTAAGAGTATGGCATAATGATGCCGATAATTTATTTGAAGTAGAAAACCTAAAATCTATATGTGACGAATTAAGATCAAAAGGCCTAAGCATCATGCTATCTATTCATTACTCTGATACTTGGGCAGATCCATCACACCAAACTAAACCAAATCTTTGGAATACACAAAATTTTAATGTCTTATCGGACAGTGTCTATAACTATACCGCTAAAACCATTCAATTATTAAAGCCTGATTATGTTCAAATAGGAAATGAAATCAATAATGGGTTTTTATGGCCTCAAGGTCATTTTTCGAATTTAGACGGAATGAAGATGTTGATAAAAAGGGCAGTATCAGCAGTAAGGGAAAACAGTAGTAAGGCAAAGGTAATTCTTCATTATGCAGGTTATGAAGGAGCTGAAATATTTTATGAAAAACTAACTGATATAGACTATGATATAATTGGAATTAGTTACTATCCAATGTGGCATGGAAAAGATTTAGACAGACTTAGAAATGTTTTAACTGACTTGAACAAAAATTTTAAAA
The DNA here is from genome assembly GCA_041441455.1 of Bacteroidales bacterium. GTDB lineage: Bacteria > Bacteroidota > Bacteroidia > Bacteroidales > UBA932 > JAFIHK01. The sequence goes on along the minus strand of JASDTB010000003.1, from coordinate 31,935 downwards.
AATCAACCATCATCGCAGAGACATCATACCCTTTCACACTCTCATGGAATGATATGACTAATAATATTATTGGAGCTAATAGCCAGATTTTGATGCAGTTTGCTGCCTCGCCAGAAGGTCAGAGAGGTTATCTGAATTTTATAAAATCAATAACTTCAGATTCACCAGGCTGTCTAGGATTCTGTTATTGGGGCGGAGAATGGATCAGTTATCAAGGAGGTTCAAAATACGCGGGCTCTCCTTATGAAAATCAGTCACTATGGGATTTTGATAATGTCTTACTGCCTGCTGCGAGTGTATTATCTGCACAACTTTAGGAACCCTTGCTCTCCTATAGTCTTAATGATTTTTTGATTTTGGATAAAATTTTGTCCATGTTTTAACCATCTTTTAGAGAATGTCTTAAAGACAGTACACGGGAATATTTTACATTGATAGCAGTGAGTTATTCCATTTTTCTCGCAACATTGGTGAAATGTCTTGCATCTTTTGCATTTTTCGGAGTTGAATTCTGCACCAGAACATGGATTTTTCTCTTTTGTAAAAGAGGGACAATTTCCACAATAGACTCCACATGCAGGAATTTTTCCAGTATACTTAACTGGTTTCGTTGAGAAAGTAGAAATAAATTGAATTAAATGATGGAATTCAGACGAAATTGACTTTTCGAAAAACGGAGTGTGTCCACAATTTTCTATTGGAATGTATGTATATTTTGCACCAGAACTCTTCATCGTCTGGATTACACTATCCACTGGATGTGGATCAAATGTTCCATGAATCAAGAAAATAGGGACCTTAATTTTACCAAGAATTGAAGAAAACTTCCCATCTCGTCTCAATTTCTCTGCTTCACTCCAAACGGAGCCAAAAATTTCGGGATTAAAAAGAACTTTTCTATGAATTGTCTCCAAATCCATAGGAGAGTAATTGTCTGTGCGATAGGTTAACTCTTCGATGATTTTGAAAGATTCGGCAGCGTTAACGGAGTCGGATATTTTTGCTAACTGCTCAACATGCTTGTTGAACATTTCTGCCTCGTATGGTGATAAACGACGAAACCTATTAGATGTTATCTGTTCAGAGAAATCGGGTGTGAGCGGAGGACATCCAATTAGAATTAATCTCTCTACAATCTTTGGATATCTATTCGTGAAAAGCAAAGAAAGCATTGCTCCCCACGAATGACCAACTAGAGTTACTTTGTTTTTTGTTGATCCTACAATGTCTTGATGCAACTCTTCGATCAAGTCGTCAGTAGTGAGTTTGGTTTGAAGAGACTCAATAACGCCCATCTCTTCCGACAAGTTATCAGCAAGAATACTCATCGAACCGGCCGCTCCCGGCCCTCCGTGAACCAATACTAGGCTAAAGGGATCTTGTCCATATAATCTTGTCATACAAATGCCCAATCAATTCGTATGCCAAATTATTGTTTTATCTTTGTGGGGATTGGATTTTATTAGATTTTTATGGCATTTACTATAGATGGAGCAACATTAGATAGACTTTCGGTACATAATGTTGGAAATAAGAGCGCAGACGACTACATTGTTTTGACAAAAGATGAGGCAGAGCTCTACCCCGAAATTGAGAATTTATTGAGAACATATTTCATTAAACCATTTAAATTGGATGAATTTTTCTCCTTTTTTCATGATTCCGATGTTAATCTTAATGAGGTTTACGTCTATGTCTCTTCTATTTTCGAAAATCCAGATTCATTGCACGAACAGTCCATTAATCTGGCCAAACATCTATACTCAAAATGCAACCACCCCAAAATTAAAGGTGGAGAGTTTTATGTAGCCTACTTTTCTGATTGCACTGTTGATGGGATTGGATGCAACGCCGTCGGTATTTTTAAATCGGAGTCCAAAGAGACCTTTTTAAAGGTCAGCCCAAATGGAGACGTGTTTGAATTTGAGCCTCATGTTGGGATCAATATCAACAAACTAGACAAGGGCTGCATTGTTTTCAATGCCCAACGAGAAGATGGATATGTTGTTGCTTTGGTAGACAATACAAACAAGAGTATAGAGGCAAGGTATTGGACGGATGAATTTTTAAATGTCCAACAACGTAAAGACAACTACTACAAGACTCAAAATGTATTGAGTATGTGTAAGACATTTGTCTCAGAGGAGCTCCCTCGTCACTTCGAGGTAAGCAAAGCCGACCAGGCAGACCTGTTGAATAAGTCTGTTGCCTATTTCAAGGAGAACGAGTCATTTACCTTTGATGAATTTACTGGAGAGGTACTATCACATCCCGAAGTAGTTGAGACGTTTAATAGTTTTAGAGAGAGCTACCAGCAGTCGAGAGATGTTGTTATAGACGACTCGTTTGAGATCTCCGATTCAGCAGTGCGTAAGCAATCTAGAGGGATGAAGAGTGTGATTAAACTTGATAAGAATTTTCATATCTATGTTCATGGAGACAAAAACAGGATCGTAAAGGGTTACGATCCTGAAACTGGTCTCAATTTTTATCAACTATTCTTCGATAACGAAGAATAAATCTTACTTCATCGGTTTTCGACCTATAAAGAAAGTGTATCCGTAATATTGGCGATACTTCATGTATAGATCGATCTCCTGCGCTTCGCGATTAACAAAATTCAAGATGCCTTGGCTAAATCGATAGCGACTTCTAAAAAGTTCTATTCGTTCTTGCATTGATTGATAATAGTTGTCAATCCAACACTCGTCGGGAAGATTAAAGGCGTCGATGAATTCATAGCCACACTCTTGGAGAATTTTGATTTTGTTTTCGACTGTATCTATTTGAGGATAATTGTCTTTCCAGTACTGTTCGATTTCATTTGGTCTTTCATTAGTAAACCAACTGCAATCGGTAACGGCAATATAGCCTCCTGGTTTAATAAACTTATACCAATCTTTTAACCCTTGTTCAAAGCCAATTATAAAAATAGACCCCTCTGCCCAAATAACATCGTAGCTCTCTGTCGCAAATGGTAGATTATCCATTGAGGCTTCGATAAAGTTTACCCTTTGCGATAGACCCTTTTTAAGTACTTTCTGTTGTGCAATTGATAAAAAGTCTTTAATCAAATCAGTCGCAGTAATCTTTGATTGGGTATAATCTGCTAATACTAATGTCTGTGTTCCAGTTCCACATCCAATATCAAGGATATGGTATTCGTTATTAAATAATTGAGCATTTTGAGAGCTCTCTTGAATTTTTTTTACTGCGTTTAATGTTGAAGCAATACTTCCTGGACCTTGACGAGTAACTCCTTTGAAAAATTCGGCGATAAGTGCCATGTCGAAATCTGCAACTAATAAATTTTGTGTATTGTTGTTGTTTTCCATTTGATTTATGGGATAAAAATGTAATAAAATAACTAACCGAGAAGAATTCTCGGATTAAAATCTAAATGGTCCAGCCTGTGCGATTGATGAATTACAGGCTGTTAACTACGGACTCCAATGTGCAGATTACTGTTTTCAAAAAAAGTGTTTTTCGTTTGGCAAATGTATATACAATTTTGGAATAATTATAAAACTGCTTCTTTAAATAATTTACTCAATACTGTGAGTAAATTTACTCAAAATAACTAGACTGCCAAATTCAGAAACACAATTTCCGGGTTGGATTTCCTTGTACATTATCTTAAATTTGAAAAAGAATTGCAATTTATTAAAATATTATGAGAACAAAATACTGGCTTTCTCTTTTCCTTCTTTTCATACTTGCTTCAAATGTAATTTATTCACAAAGAATAAAATATGTGAATCCATTTATCGGGACAGGATCGATGGGCCATGTATTTCCAGGTGCTGTCTCCCCTCATGGTCTAGTTGCCTTAAGTCCAGATACCGACACTATTCCTCATAATGTCAATGGAGTTTATCAAAAGAGAGCATACGAATATTGTGCTGGATATCAGTATAAAGACTCCACTATCGTTGGTTTTTCACATACACATATGTCTGGAACTGGCCATTCCGACCTTGGTGATATATTAGTAATGCCGACAAATGGACCATTAAAGCTAAATCCTGGGACAGCAAACAACGTTAATTCTGGATATAGATCTCTTTTTTCTCACTCTAAAGAGATTGCATCTCCAGGGTACTATTCGGTCTTTCTCGATAAATATAAAATTACAGCAGAATTAACTACGTCACCTCGAGTTGGTATTCATAGATACACATTTCCTAAAGATAGACCAGATAACAGAATTATTATTGATTTAATACACGGAATTTACAATTACGATGGAAAAGTGCTGTGGAGCTCTGTCAGGGTTGAAAATGAAAGATTATTAACTGGTTATAGAATTACAAGCGGTTGGGCAAGAGAGAACTATCAATACTTTGCTATTGAGTTTTCGAAACCGATAATCAAATATAGGTATAAAGACAAAGAGAAGAAAAAGTATACTGGATTTTGGAGGAAATTTAATCAATTTGAAAATTTCCCAGAGATGGCAGGGCAAGGGATTTGTGCCTATTTTGAATTCGGGAACATTGATTCCTTGACACTTAAAGTAGCATTATCGGCTGTTAGTACAAGAGGTGCACTAGAAAACTTAAGGCACGAAACAAACGGTAAAGATTTCGATCAGATTAGAAAAGAGTCAGAAGATGAGTGGGAGAAAAGATTGGGTAGAATTGATGTAAAGGGAGATAGTCTTCAAAAGGTTATGTTCTATACTTCTCTATATCACACTATGATAAATCCATCTAAATATCAAGATGTTAATGGCGAATATAGAGGTTTGGATGGAAATATTTATAAAGCAACTAATTTTACAAATTACACAATCTTCTCACTGTGGGATACTTATCGCGCACTGCACCCACTTTTCAATATTATAAATCGAGAAGTTAACAGAGATGCAGTATTGTCTATGATTGAGCATTCGAAACAAAGTGTACACAAAATCTTACCAATTTGGTCGCACATGGCGAATGAAAATTGGTGCATGATTGGATATCACGGAGTTTCTGTTTTGTCAGACGCGATTGCTGCTGGAATTGATCTTGACAAAGAACAGGCGTTAAAATCAATGGTGTCAAGTTCAAATTTTGTACTCTACGACAATATCGGGGATTATAAAAAATTGGGGTATGTACCTTTTGATAAAAACAAAAGTGGAGCAAGCATAACTCTTGAATATTCTTACGATGATTGGGCGATTTATCAAACAGCTTTAAGAGTAAACAATATACCTTTAGCAACAGAATATAAATCAAGAGCAAAAAATTACTCAATACTATATCATCCAATCACTGGTTTTTGCACACCTAAGTTTGCAGATGGTTCTTGGAAAAAAGATTTCTCTCCTCTTAACACACATAACGAAGGTTTTATTGAGGGGAACTCGTGGAACTACTCATTTTATGTTCCACATGATGTAGACGGACTCATCAGTAAAATAGGAGGCGACACCAAGTTTATCCAAAGACTTGACTCTCTGTTTACAATGCACCTCCCCGATGAATTTTTTGAACATACAGAAGATGTTACAAAAGAGGGTATTATGGGAAATTATGTTCACGGAAATGAACCATCACACCATATCCTGTATCTTTATTCATGGACAACTCAACCTTGGAAGTCTCAATTTTGGATCAGGGAGATTATGAATAAAAAATATCTGCCGACAGTAGAGGGTCTGTGCGGAAATGACGATTGTGGACAAATGTCTGCATGGTATATCTTTAGTGCAATGGGATTTTATCCTGTCTCTCCTGGTTCTGGAGAGTTAATTCTAGGAGCACCTTATCTACCTGAGCTAATTATTAATTTGGAGAATGGAGCCAAATTTACAATAAAGGCTATGGGTGTTAGCGATAAAAATCGATATGTCAAAAGTGTTAAATTTAATGGTATTCAATATAATAAAGCTTATATTAGGTACGAAGATATTTTAAAAGGTGGAGTGCTAGAATTTGAGATGGTCGACAAACCTAACAAAAAGAGACTATTTAGAAACGACGAGCGACCATACTCGTTATCATCATCGAAAGATTAAAACAAACTAAGCTGATTATCTGGTTCTTGAGTGTAAAATTTCATTCTTGAGGAGAGCTTTACTTCCGATAGCTTTTGTTTAAAGACCTTTTGTAGGTTGATATAATCGGGCGAAAAACATTCGTATTTTTCGCCATAGGTTTTGTCGTAATAGAGAGAGAGACCAGGTGCAATTGAGTCTAGTTTGTTGTAAAGATACTCCCTTGACCCTTTACGCATAGTAACACCAAACATAGGAATGATATAAGAGGCACCACAATCGGCAGCACGCTGAATTATGGTAGTTATGTTAGAGGTCAGAGGAGCGCTAGGCTCAATTTTGGCAGACAAAGAGTCTTGAGCACAAGTGACAGTAAAACTGACAGCAGCATAACGCTCCGAAATCCTCTTCAACAGATCAATGTCTCTAGTTACAAGATCACTCTTAGTGATTACATGCACAGGAAAAGAGAAGTCAGCAATCGTCTCCATACACTTTCTAACAATTTTCTCTCGCTCCTCATTAGGCATATAAGGATCATTCATAGAGCCAGTCCCAATCGTAGCATACTTCCCATGTTTGCTTTTAAGTTCCCTATACAAAAGCTCAGGGGCATTACTCTTTACAATTATTTTGGAGATATCGCCAATTCTATAGCAATCACTTCTAGAATCACAATAGATACAACCATGCATACACCCCCTGTAAACATTCATGTTATAAGTAATCCCGAAAAAATTATCAAGCTCTCTTAGCTTCGACAAAATAGTCTTTACTTGGCAATATGAAACCGACTCTTGCATTACCTTACAAAATTGTAATGCAAATGTAATTTAAACATATTACAACTAACAACCACACTACCTTTCTTTGCAATAAAAAAAGATGATACTAAAAATTGAAAACCTCACAAAGCGATACGGGAATGGACTAGGAACACCCGCACTTAATGGAATTAACCTAGAAATCGAAGAGGGGGAGTTTATTGGAATCATGGGTCCCTCAGGAAGCGGCAAGACAACTCTGTTAAATTTGATAGCAACCATCGACAATCCCACAACAGGAAAGATATTGATTAACGGGACTCAGCCTGGTAAGATGTCGGACCGCAAAATGGCATCATTTCGCCGAAACAATCTAGGAATAGTATTTCAAGGGTACAACTTAATTGATTCATTATCTGTAAAAGAGAACATTGCACTTCCAATGATTTTAGAGAATCGCAAAGTAGATGAAATCGAAAAGAGAGTAGGAGAGCTGGCTGACTTTTTAGGAATTAAAGAGATTTTAGAGAAGCATCCATATGAAATTTCGGGGGGAGAAGGGCAGAGAACAGCAATTGGAAGAGCAGTTGTAAACAGACCATCGCTACTTCTGGCAGACGAGCCAACAGGGAACCTCGACAGTAAAAGCTCTGCAAAGGTTATGGAACTCTTCACAGGACTCAATGCAAAAGAGAGAGTGACAACACTTCTTGTGACACACGATCCATTTGCTGCAAGTTATTGTAAAACAGTGTTGTTTATTAGAGACGGTAAGTTATATAACAAGATTACAAAGGGAGAGTCGCAAAAAGAGTTCTTCAATGACATTCTAGAGGTGTTGTCGTATTTGAATTCAACACAGGAGGAGAGTCTATGAATTTGCAAACTATCATCAAAAAAAGCGTAAAGGGAAACTCCAAAGGATTTGGAAGCTATTTTCTAGCTGTAAGCTTCTCTGTCTTTGTAATCTTTGTACTTGCACTACTCACCTATCACCCCGATATCCCACTCAATACAATGAGAATGGATTTTCAAAAAGGGGCAAAAGCAGTACAGATGATACTCTTCATTTTCTTAGCACTATTCATCGCCTACTCATCTGTTACCTATAGCCGCCAAAGAAGCAGAGATTACGCAATCCTAAAAATTCTAGGGACCGATTCTAAAAGACTCCTAATTTTATCATTCTGCGAAAATTTCGTTGTCTATTTTTTAGGAGTGATTGCAGGAATACTTTTAGGAGTAGTTTTGTCTAAACTAATTTTCATGTTTATCGCATGGATACTGGGGTTGGAGGCTGTTGCATTCTACATCCCTCTAAAACCAGCACTACTAACAATACTGTGCTTTGCAGCATTATTTATTATTGTCTTCATAGTTCAAGGAGCACTGTTAAAGAGTGCCGAACCAAAAGAGATCTTAAGTTTTGGAGTAAAAAGACAACACCGTCCAAAGATCAAAGCATGGGCAGGAATCCTTGGTTTACTATTAGTTGCAATTGGATACTATCTAGCCTACACATCAGAACCACAATCAATCATCAGCAGAATCCTGCCAGTGACAGGGATTGTTATTTTAGGAACATATCTTCTCTATAATCAATTCTTTGCTCTTATAATTAATTATTTAACAAAGCGCAGGTCGATTCTCTATAAAGGGACAAATATCCTATGGTTGTCAAATCTACTCTATAGAGTTAAAGATTCATCTATTGTTCTTTTTCTTAGCACAATCATCATCGCTGTCGGGCTTACCGCCTTTGCAACAGTATATTCCGTGATGACTGCTACCCAAATCAATTTCGACTATAAAAAAGAGCTTCCATTGGCAATCTCAGCAGACTCTGCAAAATTGGAGACATTAACCGCAAGAGCAGTAAAAATTTTAGACAGTTCAGGAATTGAATATAAGCTATTGAATACTGAGTACATGATTCAAAGAGAGAAGGGAAAGAGAGCCAAAGTATGGATCAGCGAAAGTAATGCAAAGACAATCGATACTGCAGTATTGAGAAAAGTTAAAACATCGCTTTTTGGATTCGCATCAGTAAAATTAGTGGGAGACTTAGAGTATGATTCGCTAAAGGTTAAGAATAAGGTGCATAAAATGAACATCTTCGACTATAAAGAGATGTATGCCGCAGGAAAGGAGCTTAGCCTTATAATGAAAGAGATTTATAATCAGGATAGACTTGATCTAGATCAAAATTATTTCTTCTCCACAGCCTCGTTCTACTATCGATTTATTTATACACGAAGATTTTATCTGTTTTTAGGACTCTTTTTTGGAGTAGTCTTTTTTGTCTGCGCAGGAAGTATGCTCTACTTTAAGTTTTTCAATAATCTTAAGCACGATGTAGAAAAGTATGGACAATATGCCAGAATCGGTCTATCGCAAAAAGAGCTATCATGGTCTACAGCTAAAGAGATGGGGATGCTCTTCTTTTTACCAAATATTATGGCAGTTATGCATACTTCAATGGCTTTGACTGCACTAAATAATTTAGGTAATGGAAACTTCTCGATCCTAATGCCAGTACTGCAAGTTCTAGCTGGAACACTATTGATTCAAACAATCTACTTTGTATTTATGCACAAAAGATATAGTACACAATTAAAACGAGCATTAAAAGATGTCTAGATTTCTCTCTTTAATATTATACCTACTCGAGTCCCTTTTTTAGGTTCACTTTCAAGAGTAATCTTGTAACCAAGGGAGTCACAGATCTTTTTTACTACAAATAGACCAATGCCGGTGGATTCTCCATACTGCCTGCCATTGTTTCCAGTGTAGAAAAGTTCGAAGACTCTCTTTTGCTCCGAAACTGGAATCCCAATTCCATTGTCGGATACATAAATTTCAACCTCATCACCTCTGACCAAAACACCAGTTTTGACTACTGAGCCAGGCTCTGAATATTTAACAGCATTCGTTAAAAGTTGCGAAAATATAATCCCTAACCATTTTGAGTCGCTCTTTACTACCACACTTTGCGGAACATCTAGCGATGGAAAGATATTTTTACGAATGAACCAGGACTTGTAATTATTGATACACTCAGTCATTATCTCTTCGAGATCTACGCTACGAATTACAAAATCGTTTTCGGGAGAGCTACTTCTCGAAAAGTTGAGTGCCATATTTACATTGTAAAGAATCTTGTCTGTTTCGGCTTTAACAACACCTGCAGTATCGGGATCCTTGATCTCATCTGCAACCATTCCAAGTACCGAAATATTAGTCTTTACAGCATGTACCCATCTTGTAATAAATAACTTATACTCCTCTTGCTGTTTGATTGACTCGTTCAAACGAGCACAATTTTCTTCGTCTCGGCTGCGAAGTAACTCATCAACTGCCGACGCTAATGCACCTTTGCCAAAAATATCATCTCCCCGACGTGTCTGCAAAGAGTTAGAGTATAGACTTTTATTCCTTATATATCTAAAAACAATCCAGACGAATAAAAAAAAGAGCGATAGAAAGAAGAAGTAAAAAACGATTTTTAAGTCTGCATCGATAGAGAGAAGATTAAAAAGCAGCAGCAGAGCAACGAAGTTGACTACATACAGAGCAACAAATCCAGATATATCTTTAAAGAAGGTCTTCATCTGCTAATGGATTACTAGTCTATAGCCATAACCTCTGACTGTCTCCAAACTATCGGGCAGACCAACCTCATCTAATTTCTTCCTTATTCGAGCAATATTTACATTCAGAGTATTTTCGTCAACAAAATTTTTACTGTCCCACACTTTTGACAGAATCAGCTCCCTTGGAACTGCTCCTGGGTAGATGTCTATCAAAGATTTTAAAATAATTGCCTCTTTATGCGAGACTGTACTCTTTGCCATAGGTGAGTTGTCTCCTTTGAAAGAGAGCTCCATTCTGGAGAGGTCGATCTTAAGTCCATTTTTTTCTGAGAAGCTACCACTCGTCTCTGCAGAATAGTCTCCACATCTTCTTAAATGGCTCCTTATCTTTGCAATAAGAACCTCCTTTTCGAAAGGCTTGCAAACATAATCGTCGGCACCATTTTCCAAAGCTAAAACTTGATCGGAAGAGGAGTCGCGAGCAGAAATAATGATGATAGGGCAGAGAGTAGATTTTCGAATTTTAAGGCACCAGTAGAACCCGTCGAACGAAGGAATACCAATATCGAGAAGGATAAGATCTGGCTTAAGTAACTCTACCTGTTTGTCCAGAGCATCGAATCCTTCGGTGAACAGAGGCTCATATCCATATTGCCGAATAGTTCCAGCAAGGGCTTCGCACAACTGCCTGTCATCCTCTATGATTAGTATTCGTGTCATTTATTCGCACAAATATATTATATTTAAACAAAATATCACCACGTTGGTTATTAATCAAAAAGACAAAACCTATGGACATTGTTGTTAAACATAATCTGCAAGATAGAAGATTCGAAGTCATGATTGGCTCCGACCTTGCCTTTCTTGAGTATAAATTTGTTCCCGGCGGTTTAAATCTAATCCACACTTTTGTTCCAAAAGCTCATGAAGGCCAAGGAATCGCATCGCAGCTTGTAAAAGAGGCAATAAAATATGCCGACTCCAAAGACCTTAAAATTAAAGCTACCTGCCCATATGTAAGGGATTACATGATGAAGAAGTGTCTTTTTTCGAAGATGATGTAAAACGAATAAAATTAAGTCGATGCTCGATTTTAACAATACCCAGAAAGCCTTTGCTTCTAAAAGTAAGCTAGAGCTTTACAACGCCTATGTGCTATTCTCAACAATCTCCAACAGAGGATTCGTCAATTTCCTAAACTCAGCAACAGGATTTGCCCTGAAAAATCGTCTACCTTTGGGATGGGCTGTAAAACCTACTCTATATAAGCAATTTGTAGGAGGAGAGACTCTTGAAAGTTGTTCAGCAACAGTTGAAAATCTCTTTCGGTATGGTATCTATTCGGTGCTCGACTATTCGGCAGAGGGCAGCGGAAGCCACGAAGATGTTGTCAATTCATACAAAGAGACTCTGAAATCGGTAGATTATGCAGCTAAGGACAGCAGAGTTGCATTTGCAGTCTTCAAACTATCGGCATTCATACCTGTTGAGGTTTTGGATAATTTGACATTTCCAGGATACAGTTTAAGCGAGACAGATAAAAGAGAGTTAGACGAGTTTAAGGAGAGAGTTTTTTCTGTCTGCGCAAGAGCCTCCGAAAAAGGGGTAAGGGTACTAATTGATGCAGAAGACTTTGCCTCTCAAAACCTATTTGACTCAGTAGCCGAAGAGGCAATGAAAAGATTCAATAAACAGAGAGCAGTTGTCTTCCACACTTTACAAATGTATCGTAAAGATCGTGGTGAGTACCTCAGAAAGATTCATAAAATGGCAGTTGAAGAGGGGTTTGTTGCAGGAGTTAAGTTTGTTAGAGGAGCATACATGGAAGAGGAGAGGGAGAGAGCGTTGAGAATGGGCTATCCATCTCCGATTCACGATACAAAAGAGGATACAGACAACTGTTACAATGATGGACTTAAATACACAATAGAGAATATCGCCAATTTTGAACTCTTCAGTGGAACTCATAATTACGAAAGTAACCTTCTGTTGCCAGAACTGATGAAGAACGCCGGCCTCGAAAGAGACGACAAAAGAGTCTTCTTTTCGCAACTCTACGGAATGAGCGACAATATCTCTTTCAATCTTGCCTCCGAAGGATATAATGTTTGCAAATACATCCCGTATGCACCAGTCGAAAAAGTCCTTCCTTATCTGCTTCGAAGAGCAAGGGAAAACACCTCGATGGCTGGGCAGACAGGCAGAGAGCTTGCGCTACTGAAGACAGAACTAGCACGACGCGGAGGAGTCCTGTAAATCAAAAATTAAAAGTCTGAGATAATTTTGAGCTTTTCTTGAGCCCATTTAAACCGAGGTTCGAGAATTAAAAGCTTCTTATATAGGTTTATAGCCTCATTTTTATTGCCAGTATCCAAAAGTGCCTGGGCAATAACCGTTAGCAAATTAAGATATTCCCAATTTCCAACAGTATCGCCTCTGCTCTCTAGCGCAGAGGCTGCCTTTTTATACATTTGAATCGCCTCCCTCTTATTCCCTCCAAACATTTTAGGAGAATAAAAAAGAATATTTCCCCTCTCTGTAAGAACTCTGATATTGCCAGGACTTAAGGCATATGCTTTCTTAATAATTGACTGGCTTTGCATCCCCAACGTCACCGCCTTAAATTTTGAAATGCCAATTTTAAACCCTTTGAATGCAGCTTTGTAGGCAAGCATCTCGGCATTTTGAGGCTGTTTAGAGAGAAACATCTCAATAATCTTCTCCCCCTTCTCTGCATAAGTCGAAGCCTCTCTCATCTGCTCTTTAGAGATCAGAAAAGCTGTGTAGCCATAGTAATAATTTAAGAGTTCCCTTTTTACATCATTTTCAGCAGGTTTCCCATTTAATGAAACTATATCACTCTCCATCTCAATTATTAAATTCAACCATTTACCCATATCTCCATTTATGAATGCATCATAAGCCTTGGACTTGTATGTAGAAGGTAGATTGTCGGTAAGATGCTCAGAATTGATGGTTGACTTGGCACTTCCAACTATTGTAATGAGCGATAAAATTAATACAAAAGCGAATGAACGATATATAATCGACATTAAATTTCTCTTCCTTTCCATTGTAGTTTTCCCCTTTTCTTTTTAAACATTGAGACAATACTCACCTTCAAAAAAAACCAATGTTGAAGAGGAGCGTAAAGAATCATTTTCCCTATACTATATCCAGATTCTACAGCAAACATTATTCTGATTAGAAGAACAAGCACTACTGCAGAAATGGTTAGATAGACAGAGTTTGAGATGAACATCCATGGCAAGGTTATGGTTGTGAAGATTGTAAAGATCGTTTGAAAAAGATTTGAATTTCCAAAAAAGAAGGGCATGTTTCTAGAAAAGCCTTCAGATGCCTCACCATAAGAGCTATACATGTGGCACATTATATCATCGTCACCCAAAAGAGTCGCAATCTTCTCCCTCCGACGCTTAAATAGCTTTGCAGTCTGAATATCTTCTGCTCGACTTGTTTTAAAGTAACTATGAGGTTGATGACGTCTGTATGCTGTTGCCAAGAACATCATAAATTGACCATTAGCAGCCGAAAAAGAGCTCCACGAACAGTTGCGGACCAGCGGAAGCGGAAGCAGGGAGAGAAGTATCCAGTTCATTACTGGAATAGTTGAAAGGTTGGCATGATTAGTAAGAATCTGCTTAGGAAATATCGATAATAGAGACAACTTACCTCTCTTCATTGTCGAGATTGATCTCTCAATTAATCTACTACCTATCCTCACATCTGCATCTAAAAAAAGCAGATACTCTCCTTTAGCAGCTACCGAAAGTTGATGACATGCGTGTTGTTTTCCATTCCATCCTCTCTGTAATGGTCTTCCGTGTATATATTTGATATAGTTGTATTTCGATGAGTACTTTTGAATAATAGAGAGAGTCTCATCAGTAGAGTTGTCGTCGTAAATAATGATTTCAAAATTATTATAGGATGATTTAGAAATATCATCAAGCAGATTTGGAAGATTTTTTTCCTCATTTCTTGCTGGAATTAGAATTGAGACCATCGGAGTTTCACTCTCTTTAAGATCAGCCAAGGTGCATCGGTCAAGTTTGTTTGATCGCAATAAATTCGACAGTACAACTAAGAAGCGAATTCCTAGAAAAGCAAATAAGAGAATCCCTATCCATTTAATAATGAATATGATTAAAAGTAACTCGGCTAAATTGTTCATCTTTCTCTCTGATTATAAATACAATCTCTTAGATATAAATTGAAATCGTTTTCGAGGTCTCTTAGCGAAATACCCTCTTCGGGCTTGTACTCTTTTAAGTAACAAGTGAGAGTTGGTCTCTTTTGAGAATAGTAGTCAGCTAAATTAACATTGAAAACTATTTGAATCTCATTTCCGCACTTTTCAAGTAGGTAGTGCACACCTTTGCCAAAGGAGAGATTATGATGATGTTGAGACTGAATCTTGCCTTGTGGAAAGATAACAAGTAGATTTTCACTACCAGTTAATACCTCACAAGAATATTTTAAGGACTCAATAATGTCTCGTCTACCTCTCTGCACCGAAAAAGCTCCGCACCATTGAAGAAATCTATGCTTTAGTAGTTGCTCATGAAGCATCATCACATGAATTTTCTTATGAAATACTGAGTCGTTCAAATAAAAATGGATAAAGCCATCCCAGAATGAAAAATGGTTCGAAATCAGTAAAATAGGTTTCGTAGAGTGAGCATAATCACCCTCGACTACAATTTTATGAAAATGTCTTTTCAACTGAATTGCAGTATAGGTGCGAAAAAACAGCTCCCACCTCTTTTTATGATTTGCTCGAATCATCTTAGAATTAATAAGATATAAACAAGAAGCAAGAAGACAAGCTGAGTAAGGTAGAGCATTTCTGACAACTTCTTTTCGGACTCAATTTTAAACAACCTGAAGATAGCATGAAAGATAATCGAGAGAATCAACCACGCTAGATAATTTTGAAGAGGAGGTGTTCCTCCGTTAAATATCCACATTCCCATTGCAGGGGCAGTCAGCTCAACAATTAGATCGTAGCCAGTCATAATCAATGCACCAACAACGATTTTTGGAATATGTCCATTTACTAACCGGTCAGAAAATCCAGCTGTAATATAAACAAGCATAAACCAATTCAATGAGATTACAATAGGAGTGTTGAAGAGCTCAGGGCCAAGAGAGTGCAGGTATTCATACTCCCCAAAAATTTTACCAGTATTGACCCCTATACTTTCAATAACAAATGAGCTTATTCCAATGATTGCGAAAAAGATAGCCAATTTCACTCTGCTTTGATTATGTTTCCAAAAGATAACAGCAGTAGCAAGAATAAAATTAAATGGATTAAGAATATAGAACAACTCTCTTGTATAGGGAATAGCAAAAAGAAGCAATCCTATACAGTAAAAGCGAACGATATTGATTGTGATCACTTTATCGTTAACAAGCGAGTCAATATAACTTTCAACCTTATTCAAAATGACTAATATTTTACTTTACTATTTAAACTCTTTATCAACAATTGCGGCACTAGCAAGGCACAACGGAATCCCTCCGCCAGGATGAACGCTTCCTCCAACAAAGAAGATATTTTTTAAACCACTTACTCTGTTTGGATGACGCAAAAAGGCAGAAAAAGCACTATTAGAAGCAGAACCATACAGAGCTCCATGGAGACTGTTTGTATTCTTTTCAATAGTCTTAGGAGTTGCAATCTTCTCAACAACAATATGTTTTTCGAGATCAATGCCAAGTGTTGCATTTATCTTCTTAATCACCACAGCTCTCGACTGATTAATAAATGTACTCCAGTTCTGGCCACTATCTATCGGAGCATTTAGCATAACAAACCAATTCTCGCAACCATCAGGCGCATCGGCAGGAACCGCTTTTGAACTAACAAAAATATAGATCGTTGGATCGAATGACAGAATCTTCCTTTCGAACAGTAATTTGAATTCACTGGCATAATCACCACTGAAAATTACATTGTGGACATCGAGAATGTCATACTTCCTATTGATTCCCCAGTAGAAAATAAGAGCAGAGGTAGATAACTCAGCTCTCTTTAAACGTTTTTCAAGAGGATGCTTTACTAATTTCGAGGCAACATAGTTAACGTCAGCATCGCAGACAACTCTGTCGAAGACCCTATCTTCACCCTTTACCCTGACTCCAGTCACCCTTTTACCACGAAGAGAGATGTTTTCAACCTCCGAATCGAACTCAAAAGTAACACCCTTCTTCATTGCCAGGCGATACAAAGCATCAGCGATTTGATAGATTCCACCTTGTGGGAAATAGGTGCCAATATTATGCTCCAGATGCGCAATCATATTAAGAGTTGCAGGAGCTCTATAAGGATCAGACCCATTATAAGTTGCATACCTGTCGAAGAGCTGCACAATGTTCCTGTCTAGAAATTCATCCTCATTTACAGAGTGCATAGTCTTTCCAAACTTTAGGTCTTTAAGAGCAGACAAAATCTTTTTGTTTTCCGGCTTTATAAAGTTGGAGAACTTGTGAAAATCATTGAAAATAAAAAGATTGCTAGTAAAATTGTATACCATTTCCGAATCGTCTAGTCTTAGTGTTACCTTGGGAAACTGTTCTAATTAGTTTCTTT
>JASDTB010000003.1:0-14963 GCA_041441455.1 Bacteroidales bacterium | reverse complement strand
TTTTGTAAATCATCATAAAAGGTCAGCTTTTTCCCATTAGAGAAGAAATATTTGCAACTACTTTCGAGTTTAAACCAATCAATATAATCTTCTCTCTTCTCACCAGCTATCGCGAATAGATCGTCAATAAGCTGCGGAAGAGTAAAGAGCGAAGGACCCGTATCGAAACGAAATCCTTTTTCTCTAATCTCGGAAATCTTACCGCCAGGTAAACTGTTCTTCTCAAAGACAGTAACCTCATGACCTCTTGAGGCTAGTCTTACCGAAGAAGCCAGTCCTCCAATACCCGCACCAATTACCGCAATTTTCATTATTTAAGAATTTTATAAAGATTTGTTTTGTATAGAACAAGAGCCTTTAAATATACAACTAACTTTCCTAATCCACTAACCCTAACTCTTGACGAAGATAGCTCTTTTGCACTGGTAGAGCAGATTTTGTATGTTAGCCTCCTGTAATACTTGTAGGCCAAGAATACACCAAAACGACAACTTTTCGGCAAATATCTGATCCCAATTATTGCAGCATCAAAATCAGACAAAATATCGGAAATAATTACCCTTTTTGCCTCCTCATCGAGCTCCCTCTCTTTGAGAATTGGAAAATAGCACCGAGACAAATTCTCAGTATCATTTTTGATGTCGCGTAAAAAATTAACTTTCTGAAAAGCAGATCCAAGGCGCATTGCAGACGGCTTTAAACTATCGTACAACCCCTCTTGACCATGAGTGAAAATCTTTAGACACATCAATCCAACAACATCAGCAGAGCCATAAATATATGCCCTGATACCCTCTTCGTCGTAACTATGCTCAGAGATGTCACTCTTCATACTTTTTAGAAAAGCCTGAACTAAATCATCGGGAATAGAGTACTCCTTTACAGTAAGTTGGAACGCATTAATAGCTGGATTAAGACTAATTCCACGCTCAAGCGAACAGTAATACTCCCGTTCAAACTCTTCAATTAGGACAGATTTATCAAATTCATGAAACGTGTCAACAATCTCATCGGCAAGACGTACAAATCCGTAAACCGCATAAATCGCATCTTGCACATCTCTCCCAAGCGACTTTACCCCCGAAGAGAATGAAGTACTGTAAAGATTTGTAATAAGCCTTCCTGTGGCAAATGATGTCTCTTTATACAATTGATCCATGTTCTTTCTTTTTGCTGATGAGTTCCGATACAATTTTCCCCGAAATCAGCGAAGGTGGAACACCTGGGCCAGGAACAGTTAATTGACCGCAATAGAATATATTATCTATCTTTTTATTATATAGTTTAGGTTTTAGAAACGCAGTCTGAGTAAGTATATTGGAGAGACCATACGCATTACCTTTATAGGCATTGTAATCCCTCGCAAAATCACTCACAGAGTAGGCTTCACTGAACAGAACTTTACTCGAAACACTCTCACCAGTCACACTCTCGATTCTCGACAAAATTTCACTCAGATATTGCCCTTTATCGATATTACTATCGTTCAGCCCAGGCGCAACCGGAATCAAGAAAATACCACACTCTTTGCCCTCTGGAGCAAGAGACCCATCGGACATCGAAGGAAAACTTGCGTAAAACAGAGGTTTAGCAGGCCATTTTGCATCTTTGTAAATACTATGAGCATGTGTGTTGAAGTCAGTATCAAAGAACAGCGAGTGGTGCTTCAAATTTTTCAACTTTTCGCTGAATCCCACATAAAACATAAGAGCTGATGGGGCAAATACCCTATGTCTCCAATAATCTTCGGAGTAGTTGCGATATTGCTCATCGATCAATAATTCAGAATGGTGATAGTCAGACGAGAATAGAATTGTATCGAATTCAACCACCTCGCCCGATTTTAAAGTGAGATGTTTCGCCCTCTTATTCTCAATCTCAACCTTGGTTATACATTCAGAGCATCGTATTTCGGCACCCAAATTACGTGCAATATCAGCCATTGCCTCGGCGAGTTTATAAAATCCACCTTCAATATGCCAAGTGCCGAGCTTAATGTCGGCATAATTCATAAAATTGTAGAAATATGGCGTGTCTTGAGGCATCGCCCCCAAGAATAGAACAGGGAATTCAAGTGTACTAATAAGTTCTGGGCTCTTAATCGCTCTCCGAATTCCTCCACTAATAGAAGACAAAAACTGATGCGACCTAGAGATTGTCTCCAACATAACAAGTTCGGTAGGAGATAGCCCAGGCTTATAAATCACTTTGTCTACAGCAACTCTGTAATTAAACTCCCCCTCCTCAGTAAATTTCTTCAAAAATTCGGAACTTCCCCTCTCCCTCGATTCAAATTGTCGGCAAAGCTCATCAAAATTAGAGGTTACATCTATAGAGTTCCCCTTTCCGAAGAAGATAGAATAACCAGGATCGAGCCTTACAAGTTTGTAAAAATCTGAAGATTTATGGGAAAAGTCTGCAAAGAATTTTTCGAAAATATCGGGCATCCAATAAAATGTCGGACCCATATCAAACGTGAATCCATCCCTTTTCAATTGTCTTGCCCTGCCACCAATAGTGTCGTTCTTTTCTAACACAACCACATCATACCCAGCTTTGGCAAGGTAACAAGCAGCCGACAATCCAGAAAAACCGGCACCTGCAATCACAACCCTCTTCATTCTACACTATTTTTTTGATATTATTACAAATATACCATTCCGAATCGGATTCAAAACATTTTAAGGGGCAAAATGTTATTAAAACATATATTTGTAATATGGGAAAGATAACAATAAAACGGTATCCGGTTACAGGGCTCAGTTGTGCCTCATGTGCCGCAGGTGTAGAAAGACGATTAAACCAGACAGAGGGAGTCGTTAAAGCAGTTGTAAACTTTGCCGATTCATCGGCTGTAGTAGAATTCGACCACGACAAGGTGACACCTGAAACCCTTCGCGACAATATAGTTTCTCTGGGGTACGGAATGATTATAGAAGATGACAGCGAAAACATGGCCGAAGACCAGCGAACAAAACACTATAAAAGATTAGTCGTCGACACAACCATCGCATGGTCGTTATCAATCCCAATCATGATCATCTCAATGGTATTCATGGGAGTCGATCTTGCGAACTGGATTGTTTTTGGAATGACACTTCCTGTAGTGCTCTACTCAGGAAGACACTTCTACATTGGCGCATACAAACAGCTAAAAAGAGGCTCCGCAAACATGGACACATTAGTCTCACTCAGTGTTGCAATTGCATTCCTTTTTAGCCTTGCAAACCTAATATTTCCCGATTTCTTACACGTTCCTGGTTTAGAACACGCACTCTACTTCGAGGCAGCTGCGATGATCATTGCATTTGTTCTACTTGGGAAGACATTGGAAGAGAGAGCAAAAGGAAACACAGCAGGAGCAATTAAAAAACTGATGGGTCTTCAACCTAAAACTGCGACTGTTACAAGAGACGGAAAAGACATAGTGATTGCAATCAAAGAGATCCGTGTTGGCGACATTATCCTTGTGCGCCCAGGCGAGAGAATTCCAGTGGACGGAGTGATTGTGAATGGAGACTCTTTCGTTGATGAGAGCATGATAACAGGAGAGCCAGTTGCAGCAAGAAAGGAGATAGCATCACCAGTTTATGCCGGAACAGTTAACCAAAAGGGAAGTTTTAGATTCAAGGCGGTCAAAGTAGGGAGCGACACTCTTCTTTCGCAGATTATTAAAATGGTGAGAGAGGCTCAAGGAAGTAAGGCCCCAGTGCAAAAGATTGCAGACAAAATCGCAGCATTCTTCGTTCCTGCAGTAATCTTGATATCGATCATAACATTCGGAGTCTGGATTATATTTGGAGGAGAGTACGGCTTTGCCCATGCATTAGTAGCCGCAGTCTCTGTCTTAGTGATCGCCTGCCCATGCGCATTAGGGCTGGCAACTCCCACAGCATTGATGGTAGGAATCGGAAAGGCAGCCCAACGAAACATCCTCATAAAAGATGCAACAGCTTTAGAGCAGATGATAAAGGTTGACACAATAATCCTCGATAAGACAGGAACATTAACCTACGGAAAGCCATCGGTTAAAAAATGGATTTGGCTCAAAAGACAAAATGATTTCGAAAAGAAGATCCTTCTCGACTTGGAGATGATGTCGGAGCACCCTTTAGCAGAGGCAGTTGCAGAGTATTTAAAGAGCGATCTTCATCCTTACAAAGGCGATACTCCAATCCTTGAATCGTTTAAAAGCCATACAGGAACAGGAGTTGAAGCAACCTGTGAAGGGACTCACTATTGGGCAGGAAACGAGGAGATGGTGAGAGAGGCTGAGGCGATTTTGGACGACAAAATGAAAGATGCTGTGAAGAGGGAGACCGACGAAGGAGATAGTCTAATCTACTATGGAAGAGGGAAGGAGCTAATTGCCGTTATCTCTGTCTCCGATAGAATTAAAGAGACAACGATGGATGCATTGAGACTTTTGAGAGAGAGAGGAATAGAGATTCACATGCTCACAGGAGATAATCCTGCATCAGCAAGAGTCATGGCCGCGAAGTTAGAGATTGAAAATTACAGAGCATCAGTGAAACCTGCCGATAAAGAGGAGTATGTTAAAAACCTCAAACAGAAGGGCAAAGTTGTAGCAATGGTAGGAGACGGAATTAACGACACTCAAGCTTTGGCTGTTGCCGATGTAAGTATTGCTATGGGAAAAGGAACAGATATAGCTATGGATGTTGCTATGGTAACACTAATTACTTCGGACCTGAAACTATTGAATACCGCTTTCGATATCTCGAAAAAAACTGTAAGATTGATTAGACAGAATCTATTTTGGGCGTTTGTTTACAATATAGTTGCAATTCCAATTGCAGCAGGTATGCTCTATCCATCATACGGATTTATGTTAGACCCTGTTGTTGCAGCAGCAGCTATGGCATTCAGTTCTGTTTCTGTAGTAGCTAATAGCCTTAGAGTTTCACGGGGCTTGTAGGATTGATAGAGAATTTAGATGTTTCTGGATTGTAATCAAGAATCAAAGGTCTAGCAGAAGGCATCAAATAGTCCTTGAGTGCTTCGTTTGTACTCAATGATAAGTGTCTGATAATCTCCCTTATCGAGTTACCATGAGCACAGATAATGATCTTTCTGTTATAGCGGAGCGAAGGGACTAAAGAGTCTTCCCAAAAGTCGATTACTCTTTTGTTTAGGTCTTTAAACGACTCTCCAGTTGGCAGATTCTCTGGGTCGATGCCCGAATAGGCAGGATCATTGCCAGGAAATCTTCTGTCTAATCGATCAATTTGAGGCGGCCTCTTATCGTAGAAATTGTACCATTTTGCACCCTCACTACACCCTAAGAACCTCTCAGCCTCATCTCTAGTCATCCCTTGAAGAACACCATAGTGGTTTTCGTTAATCCTCCAATCTCTATTGATTCCAACATCACTATTCCCCGAAGAGTTTAGAAGAATCTCCATTGAGTCGTAGCAACGGCGAAGCGAAGAGACAAAAGCTTTATCGAAGGAGAGACCTCGTCCTCTTAAGTAATAGCCACAAGCTTCGGATTCTAGTTTCCCCTTTTCGGTCAAAGGAACATCACTCCAACCAGTCAATCTATTTTGAGCATTCCATGTGCTCTCTCCATGCCTTACAATAACCACTTGATGACTATGTTTGTCATCGGAATAGTTATCTAATTCATACTTGGCAACCTCTCCATAAGTTGGAACAATCTCCAGAGCCGATTTAATATCAGAATTTCCAAAGTAGACCCTTGCTGCAGCCAATATTCCACCATGCGTTATCAAGAGAACCCTTTTGAACTTTTTCTCTCGTAACTCATCCATGAATTCGCCGAAGCGAAGAAACAGATCAAAAAATGACTCACCACCTCCTGCTTTGTTGAAAATCCACTCATTGTACCAGACATTAAGACTAGGGTCAGTGATTTCGTCCCATCGTCGCATCTCCCATTCACCAAAGTCCATTTCAGACAATCTTTTGTCTGTATTAGCCCTATAACCAAGATATTTGCACAATGCTTTACATCTTGTTTTTGGACTCGTGAAGACCTTGTCGAAAATAATTTCCGAGATCTTCATCTTAACTAACTCTGCATCGGCTTCGAAGCTTTTTGCAGGTGGAACATCACTGGATCCATAACAGGTTCCTGGTGGGATATCGACTGCCGTGTGTCTTACCAGATAGATTTCCATTAGATATTGTAGGTTATTAATATAGCCATGTAAAATGACAATTCACTCATTACAAAAACTGCACCGCAACAGTCTCCAGTGTATCCGCCTATTTTTTTTGCAAGATAGATAGTGCAAGATGCAAAAACGACTATTGGCGCTGCAACACATAAATAATATTGCTGTGGGAGCAAAAAATAAATCATCAATATACATAAGACACCTTGAAGTGCCTTTTGTAACATCCCACCTTTCAAATAAATAACACCAGACTTACTCTCTTCTACCTTTCTAGAGTACTTAAGAAACAGGGTGATTTGTGACGAAATAAATTTCGCAAGAGGATCTCCAATGAGTAACGATTTGATTAATAGGTCGTAAGGCAGATTTACCAGTGTCTTGTAAAATGTTAAAAAATAGAGAATCAAGGCAATAACTCCATAAGTTCCAACCCTGGAATCTTTCATGATCATCAATATTTTTTCTTTTGTCCGACCACCTCCAAAGCCATCGAAAAAATCAGCAAACCCATCTTCGTGGAGAGCTCCTGTCAAAAGAACTCTAGAGAGAATTGCTGCAATGATGGCTAATTCACTTCCAAGAATTTGGTAAAATAACATGTAAACTCCAACCATAGTAGCTGAGGTAAGCAAACCTGTATAATACCAGTAGTTTATAACATCCCTAAAATACTCTTCTGGTATCTTGATCCGGTTTATAATTGGGAGTTTTGTGAAAAACATCAATGCTGCAAGAAGTCGATACATTTACTTAAAATATTTAGGCGTTCTTAATCGAAATATTTAGTGACCATGATTTTTTCGAAACTATTCATCTCATTTATCATTCTGACTGCCGAATCAACAATCGGATATGCACAGATGGCCCCTGTCCCTTCGCCAAGACGAAAATCTAATCTTAAAAGAGGTTTGGCATTCAGGAACTCCAACATTTTTTTATGCCCCGACTCATCACTTTGATGACCAAATACAGCATAATTAAGGACTTCGGGATTTAATCTTGCTGCTGCAATCATGCAACTCGTCATTATGAATCCATCTACAAGGATGATCATCTTCTCCTCTGCTGCCTTCAACATACCCCCAATAGCCATAACCATTTCGAATCCTCCAAAATATGAGATGATATCTAAAGTATCCCACTCTTTATGGTTTTGGTTGAAGTTATCACAAGCTCTCCTGAGAACATCATATTTGTGTTCTACCCCTTTTTGGTCGAGACCACATCCTGCACCAACGCACTCCTTTAGATCTGTATTTGTAAAATAACTCATCCACACTGCTGAAGATGAGGTGTTTCCGATACCCATCTCGCCAAAGCTAATGATGTTGCAGTCGTCCGATTTGCAGTCGGCAACTACGTCTGCTCCGTGTTTGATTGCGAGTTCTGCCTCCTCTTTGCTCATCGCTGCAGAATAGAGATAGTTAGCTGTCCCTTTTCCGATCTTCTTGTCGACAAGGTATGGATTTGGCTGAAAGTCGTAATTGACGCCAGAATCCACAATTTTCATCTTAAAACCATGCTGACGAGCTAAAAAATTAACACCAGCACCACCACTTATAAAGTTGGAAATCATCTGAAAGGTAACCTCTTGAGGCGATAGACTTACCCCTTCTACAGCTACTCCATGGTCGGCAGCAAAGACAATGTTATAGGGATTAGAGAGTTTAGGAGAGGTAGTCTGTTGGATAAGACCAATTTGGGTAGCTAGCTCCTCAAGCATTCCAAGCGCACCTTTGGGCTTGGTGAGGTTGTCAATCTTTTTTTGAAGCTCAGCCCTGATAGCTTGGTCTGGTTTTTCGATGTTAAATTTTATCATAGTGTTGATTTTTAGTTATTGTGCTTATTTATATACGTACTTTTTGTCATTAATATTTCATCAAATTAGCGTAATTACTTAACTCGTAATGGGATTCCCGAAATCATTATAAAGAGGGATGTTGCTTTTGATGCAATGGTCTGATTAATATATCCTTGCAGATCGGTAAAGCGGCGTTGAGTATTGTCTTGAGAGACCCCTCCGAGCCCAATCTCATTGGTCACAAAAATCAAAGTGCAGTTGTTTTGTGAAAAAGATTCGAACTCTTTGCAGAGCTCTTGAAACGAAAGATCTACATCACCATTGTTGTCGAAGAAAAAGTTTGTTGCCCACAATGTTACACAATCAATCACAGCAATATCATCGTCAATAAACTGATGATTGGATAGATATTTCTCCTCCTCAATGTTGACCCAATTCTCCTGCCTTTCGAGCTTATGACGTTCAATTCTTTTTCTATGCTCCTCGTCCCACACCCTCGAAGTTGCCAAATAGATTGGAAGTCTGTTTTTAGAGGCAGCCAGCTCCATTGCCAATCTCTGAGCATAAGAGCTCTTTCCCGATCGTTGACCGCCAGTTATGAGAATAATATTTGCCATATTGAGTATGTAGTTGATAAAATAATTATTGTGAACACAAATTCTGCCCTGTAATTTGCCCGAACTCCAATTTCACAATCTTCGAGAGTAAGCTCTCTTTGATTTGTTCCAATGTAGGGTTTCTCGCAGAGCTGCCCAAAATAGATAGATGGCCCACCAAATCTACAGTTGAGTAGAGCAGCCATTGCAGACTCTGGATAGCCAGAATTCGGACTTGAATGAGCCCTCCCATACTTGAGAACAAACTTCAGCCGCTCGATAAATGTCAAATGTGAAGAATCTGCTGATGCTGAAGTTGATGATAGTGATGAGGTTGATATGATCAAAAAGGCGCTTATTCTCGCTGGGATGTAGTTTGCGAAGTCGTCCAACCTTGCGGCAAATTTTCCATATTTAAAATATCTCTCCGATTTATAACCAATCATAGAGTCTAACGTGTTTACAGCCTTATATGCTAACATCGCAGGCGCACCTCCAATTGCAAACCAAAACAGAGGAGCAATCACACCATCGCTTAAATTTTCCGAAAGTGTCTCCAATGCTGCAGTCCTAATTTGATTCTTAGTGAGTTGAGAGGTGTCTCTCCCAACTATTCTCGACAGTGCTTTTCGCCCCTCTTCCAACGACTCTTCGCTTTTTGCAAAGACGCCGCGAACCTCCGAAACAAGTGTCTTTGCAGCGAGACAATAGAAGACAACAACAGATGTAAGAGTGATCTTGATAATCGTTGCAATAAGTTGATCTTGAATAAAGAGATCAGTAATTTTTAAAAGCGACCACACTGAAAGCCAGCAACTGGAGACAATTAAGATTGAGGAGATAGCCCCTTTTAAAAATCGAGAATTTCCTCTGTTTAGCCTCTGCTCAAGTATGGCTATAGCTTTGCCAATCCAGACAATAGGATGCGGAATAGATATCGGGTCGCCAAAGAGCTTGTCTGCCAGCGAACCTATAAGTAATGAGATTGGTTGTATTATAGTCACTTAGTTTGCTTTTGTTGGGTAATTTTCTTTTTTTAGGTTCAAATACTCGGATATTCCTTTGATTAGTTTATCGTTATCATCGGTAGACGGACGGACAGCTACTCTGAAGTGTCCCGAACTCAAGGTCTCGAAATTTGAGGCGTCTCTGATTAAAAGATTGTGATTTTGAAGCAGATACTGCTTCAAGTTAGCAGACGAGTCAGATTCGAGGTGCCCAAGGAAGTAGTGAGTAGTTGTGGGTTTGATCGATATAGAACCGCGTGGTGAACTTAACTGAAGAAGGTTATCTACCATCGCTCGTCTCTCTTTTAAAAGGTTGTTCAGATGCGATTTATCATCGAACGATTGAGGGTTGTTATGCTCAATAAAACAGATTGCCTCAACAGCAAGAGAGTTGAGACTCCATGGAACAGTTTGCCGTTTTAACTTTGAGATTAATCGCTCCGACGCTGCAATGAATCCTGCCCTCAATCCTGGAATTGTATGCTTTTTTGTAAGAGAGCTTATCGTTATGATATTGTTTGTGTTACACATCTGGTCGATGCCGATGGTTCTCTCTTCGCAGAACCAAGAGTATGAGTTGTCTATGACGATTGTGACATTAATTAACGATGCAGAAAGAAACATGATTTCGGAAGGGGTGTAGTGCTTTCCGTCGGGGTTGTTTGGGTTACAGAGCCAAAGGATATTGCAGTTTAATTGATTGACTTTGTGTGCAATCTCTACAATATTTAATGTGTTTGGGATGAATACTACTTGGTGTTGGTTCAGAACGCAAGAGTCTTGATACTCTCTAAAGGTTGGGACAACGATTGCACTTTTTGCACCATAATACTCTCTAGCTATCATATATATGGCTTCGACAGCTCCATTGGTTGCTATGATGTTCTCTGCGGAGACTCTCTCTAATCTGGCAATTGCCCTGCAAGCCGATGACGCTGCTGGCTCAGGGTATCGATTGATTTTGTGCATTGTAGCTTGAAGATGTCTAATCAAATCACTGCTTGGGTTGTAGTCTGCAACATTGGAGCTGAAATTGATTATTGTCTCCATTGTCTCCGAATGGATGTCGTCACCGTGTCCGATAATCATTGTTCTAAAATTTTATATAATTGATCTAAATCTACGTTCTCTCTGACCACCTTTGCCAACTTGTCGAACTCTTGCTCGCGCAGCTCAGCAATTGATTTCGGAGGAAGTGTGTATGGTTTGTTTGTAATCGATAAAATGTGCTCAAGAACTATTTTGTTGTCGAAGATCCCGTGAAGATATGTCCCAAAGCATCTTTGCGAGAGGTAGTAGCCATCTGATTGAGCTGAACTATTGAAAATGGCTACAGGCTTATAAGAGATAGAATCACAAACAGTTGTCTTCCCCATATGAATCTCATAACCCATGCAGATTTCGCTCTCTCCGTTTTGGGCATCTCCACCAATAAAACGAAACTCACGTCTGACAGTCTGCTTTTCACTCTCCATAATTGTCTCCACAGGGAGGATGCCGATGCCTTCACACTCACGCTCTTCGCCCTCGATACTCTGAGGATCGAATATCCTTCGCCCAAGGATTTGATACCCTCCGCAGATTCCGTAAATCTGCTTACCTTCAGCAAATAGCTCCCTGATTGCAGAATCTAAACCTGTCTGTTTTAGAAAGAGCATATCTGCAATTGTGTTTTTTGTACCTGGGATGATGACGATATCTGCCTGCTTTAACTGCTGAATATCAGTTGTGAAAAAGAGATTGACCCCTTCGGCAAGATCGAGCATGTCGAAATCGGTGTAGTTCGACATATATTTAAGTTTCACAACAGCGATGTTTATCTTATCGCTTACAACTACGCTCTTGCGATTTTCTAAATCTACAGAGTCCTCCTTTTCGATATAAATGTCACTGAAATAGGGGATTACCCCTAAAACAGGTACTTGGCACAGCCGTTCGATCTCCTTGATTCCCGTCTCAAAGACTCGAATATCACCACGAAACTTATTAATAATGATGCCTTTGACCATCTCTCTCTCTTGCGGAGTCAACAACATCATCGTTCCGTAGAGCGAGGCAAAGACCCCACCTCGGTCGATGTCGGCGACAAGAATCACCTTTGCCTTGGCATGCTTCGCCATATTCATATTTACGATGTCGTTCTCCCTGAGATTGATCTCAGCAATGCTTCCTGCACCTTCGATCACAATTGGATTATAAAGCTTTGAAAGTCTGTCGAAAGAGGCGCAGACATGTTGTCTGAAAAACTCTCTTCCCTCACGTTTAAAGTAGCTGTAGGCATCACTTTCGCCAAAGGGTCTGCCCATAAAGACAACCTGCGACTTCATTTGCGACGACGGTTTGAGCAAAATTGGGTTCATGTCTGCCGAGCACTCTAGTTTGCAGGCTGCAGCCTGAACCGCCTGAGCTCTACCTATTTCGAGCCCATCGGGAGTGACATAAGAGTTCAGGGCCATATTTTGGGCCTTGAATGGAGATGGATGGAGTCCGTCTTGCAGAAAAATACGACAGAAGGCAGCAGCAACGACGCTTTTGCCTACATCGCTTCCTGTTCCTGCGAACATTACGGCGTGCAACTGCTTACGCATACAATAAAATTTGTTAAAATTTTGGACAGAGAGGTTTGCCGAACAACAACAGCTTATTCTCATCGCGCTTTGCCGGTCTTCTGGCTCGCTTCGGCAAGATCGCCTTCCCGTCTTTGGCAGACAGTGGCATAAGAGTGACCTTGCTCTTTTTGAAGCTTACAGCAGTTGTTTCTGCTCAGGATTTGCACCTGATTCCCTTTTAATCCCCTGCAACAAGCAGGAAGGAACAAAGCGACGCAAAGGTAAGAAAAATATGATTACTGTAGAAATTGTGAGATTGACTCTTCTAGCTCCTTTTTATTCTCTAAAAAAGGGAAATGGGCTGTTTCGCAAGAGACAACTTTTGATATAGGAAATTTTACTTTTGTATAATGTTTAGGACCAATCGACCAATCACTTTTTCCATAAAAGAAGAGTACAGGAACCTTTACATCCGACGTTGCTGTTGTGTAATCCTTCCAATAATCGTTAATACTAAATGCAACATTGCTAAAAGTGTTATTCCAATTATTAATCTCAGAATAGGTTGTACTAATTGAATCTTCACTTGCTTTATTTAAGAATGCCATTCTCCATCTATCACCCTTTTCCGAAATGGCTTTTAAGGCATCAAGAAAACGATCCATTAATTTGAGAGTGTCAGATTTTTGGTCATATTCAACTCCCGATAATTCATAAGCTTTAGGAATCCAGCTGTTTTTGAAACTATCTTCTAACGATAAAGTGCAATTAATCATTAACATTCCAGACATAGACGATGGGTAACGTTCATAATACCCCATTTGTAAGACACCACCAAATGAGTGGCCCAATGTATACCATTTTTCAACTTTAAGCTCCTTCCGAACCTCTTCAAAATCAGAGGCCATTCGACTCATACTAAAATCATTATTTTGAGGAGAAGAAGATCTGCCAACTCCTCGCTGATCGAGATATACCATTGTAAAATACTTTTCCAGAACATCTCCATAGTATTTCTCTAACCAATAACTACCAGATCCAGGGCCTCCATGAAGATACAAGCAGTAGGGCCCTTTGCCTTTCACTGTAATATAAATTTCTGTACCATCCGAAACCTTCACTTTTTTGCTTTCTGCAATCCCTAGATTACAGATCAATGTTATTACGATTAAAGCAGCAATTCTGTAAAATCTCATCATTCGAAGAATTATTATATTTAAATCAAAGATAATCAATATGACTGCTAAAGGCAAAAACAGTTAACACAAACCCATCCTAATCCACTAAATTTTCATATATTTTTGTTTTTGTCTCATTATTATTTGGTCAAAGGGGGTATAAATCATAACTTTATATGGTGTAAAAAAGTTTTAGGGAAATACAATTGTTTATATAGATGAATTCGGAAAATTTAAACAGGTATATTTTTTTAATAACTTGAAATATATTATACTTTCAATAGGTGTAGTTTAAAAATAATTAATACAAAAAACTATGAATGAAATAACAAGAACTCGAATAATAAGGCCTTCTACAAGACTTGAAAAATCTAAAAGTTATAAAGTTGATACAAAGTCAGTTTCTAATGGTGATATTTTAGTTGTTAATATTGAACATGAATCAAAACCATTCCATATATCATACAGATTTAAAGGATCAGATGTTGCTTATAAAGATAGTATTAGTTTTAAAGTAAAAGAATATGGGCATTCAATTGAAATCATATGGAGTGGAGCTACACCTATTGATAATGTGAAATCTAATAGTATGTTACAAGAGAATAGGGTGAACCTTTTGAGGAATAATAAGCTGTTGAAAATTGCTACCAAGCACCAATCAGAAGATTTTAAAAAATCGTTTGATCCAATTTCAAATGAGCAGACTACTGTATTAATCTTAGGAACTATGCCTGGAGATAAATCTTTCGAAATTGCAGAGTATTACGGAAATTCAAGAAATAGATTTTGGAATATCATTGCAACAATTACTGGCAATAATATTCCACTAACTTACGAGGAAAAAAAATTTCTACTTATAAAAACTAAAATTGGAATATGGGATGTAGTTCATAAAGCAAATAGATTAGGTAGCTTAGATAGTGCAATAAAAGATGAAGAGCCAAATGACTTAAATAGCTTTGTTGCTAAACATAAGTACTTAAAAATAATTGCTTTTAATGGTGTGAAATCTAAAGCTCTTTTTGATAAGTATTTTGAAAGAAAAAATGGGATAAAATATATTACTTTACCAAGTTCAAGTCCCGCAAATACTAGCGCAGGATTTGAATATTTGTGCAAACAATGGAGTCAGCTTTTGGAGAAATAATATTAGAAAGATAGACAAATACAACTTAGATGAAATAAATATTCTTTTTAATCACTGATACTCAAAATTATTTATAAACTCTAGTTGGTGCTTAGTTGTTTTTACCTCAATAATCGTATCATCAATTATCTTGGTTTTCGTTATAACTTTATTTTTTAATTCTTGTTTTATCAGTAGTTTTTGATAATCCGCAGAACTTTCAGAATGTATGGGAATTATTCCTTTTATAGGATTTAAAAGATTACACACTTTCGCAAGACAGTTCGATGAAGCATGTCCGCTTGTATGAATTTTACTAATTTTTGGAAATTTATCTATTAAATCCAAGTACTTATTATTTGCATGTTTACTTTTTGGATTGACATATTCTTCCCACATAGAATAAATTAGAATGGTTTTGTCTTTTTCTAGAAATGACGATAAAAATTCAATGTAATCATTAAATTTGTCAGTTGCACGTACTAACATGAATATTCTGGACCATACTGGGCCACCATTCTGGCGGATACTGGGCCACCGTT
>JASDTB010000002.1:0-39049 GCA_041441455.1 Bacteroidales bacterium | reverse complement strand
GCACAAGGCTTCTTGCAATTGCAGCCCTTTGAAACTCTCCGTCGCTCAATTTTGTAGAGTCGGAATATACATATCTCTCCAACCCAACTTTTTCAATTACAGCAAGTACATTTTGTCTCTCAGCATCATCCAGATTTCCCATCCAACCAGTACGATTATATGTTCCAGCAGAGATCATATCGAAAAGTGAAAGATTTCCAGTTCTTGGTGAATTAGATGGAACCAATGAAAGCACGCTGGCGATCTCTTTATGAGAGTAGGAGTCTACAGATTTTGCAAAGAGAGAGATCTCTCCTCCCATAACACCAATGATTGAAGAGATGCTTTTAAGAAGAGTACTTTTCCCCATTCCATTTGGACCAATTATCGCAATCAGCTCTCCTTCATGGGCAGTAGCATTAATCCCACTAAATAGTACCTTGTTGTAGCCAAGTGTAAGATCTTTTAATTCTACTACCTTAATCATTGCATCTTACGTTTTAAAATGATCATTAGAATAACAGGAATTCCAATTAGGGCACTGACAGTATTAACTGGGAGAACAGTTGAATGTCCAGGAAGTTGGGAAACAGTATCAGTAAATAGCATGATTGCTGCACCAAGTATAGCTGTAGCCGGAAGAAGAACTTTATGGTCGGCATTCTTAAAGATCATCCTTGAGATGTGTGGAACAGCAATTCCAATAAAACCAACAGGTCCGCAAAATGCGGTAATACTTCCTGCAAGCAAAGTTGAGGCAGTTAAAATTCTTATTCTAGTGAATTGTAGGTTTACTCCTAAACTTTTAGCGTAGGTCTCACCAGCTAGCAAGGCATTTAGATCTTTAATATTATAAATAGATAAAGCTAATCCGCAGATTACCATGATTGTGAGGATATAAATCTGATCTTGGTTAAGACCCGAAAAACTCCCCATTGTCCACAATACAAATGATTTTAATGAGGCAGAGGACGAAAAGTATTGTAAAAGGCTAATGACAGCTGTTACTGCACTACCCGACATGATTCCAAAAATAAGCAGAGATAGATTGTCTTTAAGTCTCGATGAGACTGCCATTATTATCAATGTTATTCCCATTGCACCTGTCCATCCAGCTGCAGCCATTCCAAATGAAGCGTATGCCGATGAGGAGATGTCTATCCCGAAGGCAGACGATCCCATAACAAAGAGAGCTACCCCTAATCCTGCTCCAGCGCTAATTCCTAGAATAAAAGGGTCTGCAAGTGGATTTCTAAAAAGAGTCTGCATTTGCAATCCGCAAATCGATAGGGCAAGTCCTGCCAACAGCGCAGTAATTGCCTTTGGTACTCTAAAAGACCAAATTATCTCACGTACATAATCGGGAGTTGAATTGCCAAGAAGTGCCGCTATGGAATCAGATGCAGGTATGGAGACAGAGCCCAGCATAATATTTGCTGCAAGAAGGATCGCAAAACAGAGTGTTGCGATTGCGTATTTATATAAATATCTGCTGTTTGAACCCACTTTTGCCATTTTTATCGTGGGCAAAGATAATTTAAAAATATGAAGCATTTTATTTAATTTTTTTAAATTTGCCACTAGTAAAGTAATTAATTAAATCATAAGTATATGAGAAAGAAAATAGTAGCCGGTAACTGGAAGATGAATACTACCATTGCCGAAGGGGAGTTTTTAGTAAAACAACTTGTTTTCCTTAAAGGAGAGCTAAACTTAGAGTGCGACCTAGTTGTGGCACCTCCATTTACCCATTTGGTTACTGTCGCAAACATGCTTAAAGATACTGATATCGCACTCTCTGCTCAAAACTGTGCTGATCAAGAGTCTGGTGCATATACTGGTGAAGTTTCTATAAAGATGCTTGGCTCGGTTGGATGTAAATATGTGATTTTAGGTCACTCAGAGAGAAGAGAGTACTATGGAGAGAATAGTGAGACTTTACTTAAAAAGGTAAATCTTGCAATCAATGCAGGCATCGTTCCAATCTTCTGCGTTGGCGAAAAACTTGATGAAAGAGAGTCTAACAGACACTTTGAAGTTGTAGCTGAGCAATTAAAAGAGGTTTTATTCAAATTAAGAGGTGTTGAATTTGCAAATGTAGTAGTAGCGTATGAGCCAGTTTGGGCAATTGGTACAGGTAAAACAGCTACATCCGATCAAGCTCAAGAGATGCATGCATATATCAGAAGAGTTCTAGCTGGTAAGTTTGGTGAGGCAGCAGACAAAACTCCAATTTTATATGGTGGAAGCTGCAAACCTTCGAATGCAAAAGAGATCTTCGCTCAACCAGATGTTGATGGTGGTCTAATTGGAGGCGCTTCACTGGTAGCTCAAGACTTCATTGAAATAGCTAAATCATTCTAATGAATTATTTGTCAGTACGTTTTCGTCTTGATTCTTATAATGAGGAGAATGCAGAGATACTTGTCGCCCTCACAGAGGAGATGGGTTTTGAGAGTTATGAGTATGCAGACGAATTCTTAACAGCTTATATAAAAGAGGACCTCTTTAATGAGGATGAGTTAAACGAGATACTGCCTTCGAAGGAGGGCGGTTTCTCTTTTAATGTTAGCTACACTTTCGAAAAGGTTAAAAATGAGAATTGGAATAAGATTTGGGAGTCAAATTTTCAGCCAATTGTGATAGACGACTTGTGTACAGTAAAGGCAAGTTTTCATGAAGGTCTTCCAGAGACAAAATATACAATTACCATTGATCCCAAAATGGCATTTGGAACTGGGCACCATCAAACAACAAGTCTGATGATGCGCGCTTTATTGAAAGAGGATCTTACTGGTCGATCGGTATTGGATATGGGTTGCGGAACTGGAATCTTAGCCATCCTCGCAGCTTTGAAAGGAGGCTCTACCAGAATCGTAGCTATAGATATCGATCCAACTGCTACCGAATCTGCAATTGAGAATTCTAATGCAAACAGAGTAGGGGATGAAATTGAAATTTTAACTGGAGACGCATCATTACTCGCATCTCAAGAGAAATTTGATCTCATTCTAGCAAATATTAATAGAAACATAATTTTAGACGATATCCAAAAATACTCCAATGTGATGAAGAGTCAAGGAGTATTACAATTAAGTGGCTTTTTTGCGGAAGATGTTGATTTAATTGAAGTTGGAGCAAAAGCTGCTGGTTTTGAAAAAGTATCTGTTGCAATAGATAATCGTTGGGCTCAGGTAAAGATGAAAAAAAAGTAGAAAATTTTTCAAAAAAGAGTTGGAGGATTAAAAATTTGTCTTACCTTTGCAGTCCTCAAAGCGGGCATGGCGTAATTGGTAGCCGCGCCAGACTTAGGATCTGGTGCCGAGAGGCGTGGGGGTTCGAGTCCCTTTGCCCGCACAAAAAGCAGATACCGTTTGGTAATCTGCTTTTTTTACATAACATAAATGGTGCATCTATTTAATTAAAAAAACATATGAAAGTTACACAAAAGAATGTTGATGACTTGACGCTGACTCTGACGATCGGCATCGACAAAAACGATTATTCTGACAAGCGTAAAAAAATTCTAAGCGACTACCGCAGAAAGGCTGATATAAAAGGTTTCCGCAAAGGTATGGCACCTATGAGCCTAATCGAAAAGCTTCACGGCAGAAATGCTCTTTTGGATGCAGTTAACGGACTTATTTCCGATGGACTGAACAATCATATCAGAGATAATCAAATTAACATAATTGGCGAACCACTTCCTAATACAACTGAACAAAAAGAGATAGATTGGGAAACTGCTGAGGAGTTTGAGTTTGTGTTTGATGTAGCACTAGCTCCAAAGGTAGATTTGAAGATTGACAACTCAATCAAGGTTCCTTACTACGAAGTTGAAATTTCGAAAGAGGCTAAAGCTGAGTACAGAAGCAATCTATTAAAACAACATGGCAAACTAGAAAACACCGAAGTAATTGAAAACGATGACTTTGTGATTGTTGATCTTGTTCAAGGTGAAACTAGAGTTGAGGGAACTTATGTTGCTCTTCGCTCAGTTAGCGAGGCTGCTAAAGCTGAATTCATTGGCAAGAAAGCTGGTGACTCATTTGATTTAGATGTTAATAAAGCATTCGAAAACGAGACTGACAGAGCAGCAATGCTTAAAGTTAAGAAAGAGGAGCTTGAGGGTATGGATCCTATCTTCAATGTGACAATAAAAGAGGTTAAGAGATTTGCTGAGGCGGTTGCCGATAAAGATCTTTTTGACAGATTGTTCGGAGAGGGCGTCGTTAATAACGAAGATGAGTTTGATGCTAAGATCGTTGAGAGAATGAAAGGTGAGTATGCTCAAGAGAGTGACTATAGATTCATGCTAGACGCTAGAGATACACTTATCGAGAAAGCTGCTATCAAACTTCCTGAGGAGTTCTTGAAGAGATGGTTATACACAGTAAACGAAGGTAAGTTTACAATGGAAGAGATTGAGAAAGATTTCCATCTATTTGCTCAAGATTTCCGTTGGCAGATGATCAGAGAGTCTGTGAAGAAAGATCAGTCTATCGAAGTGAAAAGAGAAGACTTGGTAAACCACGCTAAAAAAGTAGCAGCTTATCAATTTGCAATGTATGGTCTTCCAAATGTACCAGAGCAGCAATTGAACCAATATGCTGAATCTTTGTTGGCTAATGAAAAAGAGGGACGCAGAATTTACGAAAAAGTTGAAGACGATCTAGTTTTAGACTATGTAAGATCTGTAGTAACTTTAGAGTCGAAGCCTATTAGCATCGACGAACTTCATAAACTGACAAACTAATTTGTAAAATAATATGAGTACTGAATTTGAAAAATATGCAAGGTTACACAAAGGCATAAGCAGTTTGAGTCTTCACAGATTCAGCTCTGTGCATAGTGCATACATCAATCCAACAATCATTGAAGAGAGGCAACTAAATGTTGCAGCAATGGATGTGTTCTCTCGATTGATGATGGATAGAATCATCTTCTTGGGCGTTCCAATTAACGACGATGTGGCAAATATTATTCAGGCTCAGCTATTGTATCTTGATTCTACAGAATCGAAGTCTGATATTCAGTTATATATCAACTCTCCAGGAGGTTCTGTTTATGCAGGATTGGGAATCTACGACACAATGCAGCTAGTATCTAGCGATGTGGCAACGATTTGCACAGGCATGGCAGCTTCAATGGCAGCAATCCTTTTGACAGCGGGTGCTCAAGGAAAACGATCAGCACTTCCTCACTCACGTGTGATGATTCACCAACCAATGGGTGGTGCAGAAGGTCAAGCAACCGACATAGAGATTACAGCTAGAGAGATTGTGAAATTGAAAAAAGAGTTGTACGAGATTATATCTCTTCATTCCGGAAAACCGGTTGAGATTATCGAAAAAGATGCTGATAGAGACTATTGGATGACATCTTTGGAGGCAAAGGCCTACGGTATGATAGACGAAATTTTAATCAAGAGTAACAAAAAATAGAGATGCCTTCTAGATATAACGAATATTGTTCTTTTTGCGGAAGAGGAAAGGCCGAAGTTGAAGTTCTGATTGCAGGTGATATTGCATCAATCTGTAATGAATGTGCTCAACAGGCTATCGACTACGCAAAAGAGGCATTAAAAGAGAAAAACGGAAAAAATAGAAAAAACAGTGATAAATCTCCTTTGCTAAAACCAAAGGAGATTACTGCTTTTCTTGATCAATATGTAATAGGGCAGGAGGAGGCTAAAAAGTTTCTATCTGTCGCTGTTTATAACCACTACAAGAGAATCAACACCAAAAAGGCAGATGATTTAGACTTGGAAAAGTCTAACATTTTGCTTGTAGGAAGAACTGGTACTGGGAAGACACTACTTGCCAGGACAATTGCAAAAATGCTGAATGTTCCTTTCGCAATAGTCGATGCAACTGTTTTGACAGAGGCTGGATATGTTGGAGAGGATGTTGAGAGTATCTTGACACGTCTTCTTCAAGAGGCCGATTATGATGTAGAACAAGCTCAAAGAGGAATTGTTTTTATCGACGAAATTGATAAGATTGCCAGAAAATCTGATAATCCTTCAATTACGCGTGATGTTTCGGGAGAGGGAGTGCAACAGGCGATGCTTAAACTCTTGGAGGGAAGCATTGTAAATGTTCCACCTCAAGGGGGCAGAAAACATCCAGAACAGAGAATGATCGCTGTAGATACTAAAGATATACTTTTTATTTGTGGAGGTGCTTTTGAAGGGATTGAGAGAAAAATATCACAACGATTAAATACTCAAATAGTTGGATATGGCGCAGCGAAAAAAACAGAGCATATAGATAAAGATGATTTGTTGAAATACATTGCTCCTCAAGATTTAAAATCATATGGTTTGATCCCTGAAATCATAGGAAGGCTTCCTGTTTTAACACACCTTAAACCACTAGATAGAGAGGCATTAAAAGATATTCTGACTAAACCTAAAAATGCATTGGTTAAGCAGTATGTCAAGCTTTTTGAGATGGATGGTATAAAGTTGAAAATCGAAGACGATGTATTAGACTACATTGTTGAGACAGCTATCGAATTCCATTTAGGAGCCAGAGGATTGAGATCAATTTGTGAAGCAATTATGCTAGACGCAATGTACGATTTGCCATCTGAAGCCAAGAAGAGCTACACAATAAAGCTCGACTATGCAAAGAAAAAGGTCGAAAAATTTACAGGTTCGCTACTGGCTCATCAGTAGCGAACTTTTTTTTATCTCGGAATCTGAACATAGAAAGTAGAGCCTTTTCCAATCTGAGAGTCTACCCATATTTTTCCTCCAAGAAGCTCAGCAAAACCCTTACATAGAGAAAGTCCAAGCCCAACACCATCGTAACCTCTTGCAAAAGAGTTGTCAACTTGATAGAATCGATTGAAGATTTTGTCGATATTATCTTTGTCTATACCTATTCCAGTATCCTCAACATAAAAGATAACATTATTAGAATCAGTTTTGTATCCAACTTTAATGTATCCAACTTTTGTGAATTTTATAGCATTATTGATTAGGTTTGTAATTATCTGATTGAGTCTTAATGAGTCAGTCATCAGAGTAATCTCTTGCTGTTCGTCTGGAATTTGAGTAATAAGTTCTATTCCTGCATCTTTAATATTAAAGAAAAACTGGTTTGCGCACTCATTAATCAATTTTGTAGGGTTGACCTGTTTTAGATTAGTATCAATCTTGTTTGTATCAATTCTACTAATTTCGATGATGTTGTTAATCATTGAAAGGAGCTTTTCTCCGCACTGAGAGATGATTCCTGAGTATTCTACAATCTCGTCGCTGTTTAACCCACCACTATTGATATAATTTGAGAAGCCAAGTATTCCATTTAAAGGAGTTCTAATCTCGTGGCTCATATTTGCCAGAAATGCTGATTTTAGCCTATCACTCTCTTCTGCCTTCTCCTTTGCTTTTGTAAGTTCCTCGAAATTCCTCTTCTTTTGAGTTATGTCTTCTTTAATAGAGATATAATTTATGATTTTACCGGAATCGTCGAAAATTGGTGAAACACTTATATTTTCCCAATACTCTTCACCATCTTTTTTAAAGTTTTTTACCTCTCCGTGCCACTCTTTTCCAGATTTAATAGAATCTAGCATATATTCAAAATCAATTTCTCTTTTTATGTCGCGTTGAATCTCGTAAATACGCTTGCCAATAAGTTCTGATGCTGTAAATCCAGAGACTGAACATAATTTTGGGTTGACGTATTGAATAACTCCGTTTTCGTCGGTAATGAGTATGCTGACTGGTGATTGTTCAATAGACTTCCCTAAGAGTTTAATCTCTCTCTCATCGCGTTTCTTTTCTGTGATATCTCTGGCAGCACCTACAACTCCTATAATTTCATTATTTGCATTTAAAAGAGGACTTTTAATAATATCAAGACATTTAAATATTCCTTTGATATAGCCATTCTCTTCGTATCTCGTGCTAAGTCCAGTATCCAATACTATATTATCGTAGTTGGTATGTTTTATACCTACTGTAAACCAGTTGTTATCGTTAATATATTCTGGTTGCTCTTTTATCTTTTGAGTACACTCTTTGTATGTCTTTCCAATTGGAGTTGATGTATCTCTAATTTGGAAAAGGTTTTCGCAGAGTGCTTTGTTTGCAAAGAGGTATTTTCCTTTTAAGTCCTTAGCCCATAACATATCTGGCATATTATCTGCCACATTTCTAAACAGGTCTTGTAAAGATTTAAGCTTTTTCTGACTTTCAATAATTTTCTCCTCGCTCTTCTTTCTCTCCGTAATATTTCTTCCTAAGATTACAAGTCCCTTACGGTCACCATTTTCGTCGAAAATAGGAACTTTTATCGTTTCATAAACTAACTGGACTCCATTTTTTGTAGGAATTGTCTCTTCCGAAATTACAACTCTTTTTGCATTCCATGCCTTTTCGTCATTTTCTACGCATGTGATGAATGCATTTTTATAAATAGGGTCGGTAAATTCGGCTAACTCAAGATCGGTTTTACCTCTAAAATCAACATGTTTTAGACAGAATAGCTCAAGATCGGCATCATTGGCAATCATCCATCTCCCTTTTCCATCTTTGAAGCAAATAATGTCTGGAGTGCTGTTGATAAGAGTAAGTAATCTGGATTGACTCTCAATTAACTCATTTTTTGTTTTTACCTGATCGGATATATTTCTAACAATAGATAAATATTCGTTATTTCCACATTTTACTAATCTGGATTCAAATACCTCCTCTTTTCCAGATATGTTTAATTTATAGGAATACTCAACTGGTTTTCGGGTGTTTTCTGCTAATGCTATTTTTTCTAATGTCAGTTGCGAAATATCAGCAGGTAAAACATCATGAATAGATTTCTTTAAAAACAGATTTGGAGTAACGTAAAGACTCTCATTATTGTCGCATTTATAGTCAATTATGTTTCCATCTTTGTCAAAAATAAACATCAGATCTGGTATTGCATTAAGAATCGCGCTATTCTTCTCTAATGACTTATTGAGCTCAATTTCTGCATGTTTGCGTGCAGAGATATCTTGTCGGGTTCCAGACATCTTTAATGGTTTACCAGTAGAGTCCCGTTCATATACTCGTGCCCTATCCATAAAGTAAACCCAACTTCCATTTTTGTGTTTAAATCTTGATTCTGCAGAGAAGAATTCTGTTTCTCCTTCAAAGTGTCTTTTTAAATTTTCGTAAATTTCTTTATAATCATCTGGATGGAGCAGTTGTACAAATTCGTTGTAAGAAATGTGTCCGAGTTCCGCTTTTGTATAACCAATCATTTCTGCCCATCTTTCGTTTACAATTAATTGGTTATTTGTAATATCCCATTCCCATGTTCCAGCATTAGTTCCGTTAAGAATATTATCTAGACGTATCTTTTGTTGCTCTATGCTCTCTTTATCTCTTTTTTGCTCACTGATATTTACGGCGGTAGCAATAATTACCTCTTTCCCAAAGTAGCTTCCTTTTTTAAGAGTTACATTTTTAGGAAATATTTCACCATTTTTTCTAACAGCCCAAAATTCAAAACTATCAACTCCTCCGTTATCGAAGATCTTATTTATCAATTGGTTTATATGTTGAAGATCGTTTTTATCGGGAGCAGATAGAAATTGTGGTGTCTTGCCCATTAGTTCCTCCTTTGTATAGCCATTCATTTTACAACCTTCGTCGTTTACATCAAGGAATTTGCCATCTCTGTCTTGAATATATATTCCTTCTGAAACCGAATTG
Organism: Bacteroidales bacterium; assembly: GCA_041441455.1. Lineage (GTDB taxonomy): Bacteria > Bacteroidota > Bacteroidia > Bacteroidales > UBA932 > JAFIHK01. The sequence goes on along the minus strand of JASDTB010000002.1, from coordinate 29,361 downwards.
TAAATTTCAAAATATGTCTGTCTGCTCAACTCGGTCTCGAGTTCGGCTTTTTTCCTGATAGAAACATCTTCGTGAATTAAGACATAGAACTTAGAATTTAGCTCTTCAACAAATACAGTGAAGATTATCATACTAAGCCAAAGTTTCTTTGAGGGAATCGTTTCTGGGGAATTGTTAGAGGGATCGTAATGAAAATCTGGGAATGTGACTACTTCTCCATCTTTTGCCTTTTGCAGCAAAGATTTCATTTCGCTATTATCAAAAACTGGATCTTTGAAAATAGTGTACCAAGAGGGAGGGATTGTTCCGAATAACCTCTCTTGCATAGAATTTGACGTAATTCTATATCCCTCTTCATCAACAATCAGAACAGAAAAAGGTAAGTTAGCGATCATTTTATGGAAAGGAGGATTGTCGTATCCTATTTTCTTGTGTATTGCGAATAAAGTCATAGAGTAACTACCATCACTCTCTAACCAATAATGAATATTATAATTAGGATTTGTCTTAGAGGGATCACCTGAACAATTACTGTGAAAAATGGATTTGTAAGAATCTTTAGAATATTGTGGATCATTTAGCTTTTCAACAATTTTATAAAGCGGTAACGAAATAAACGCCTCTTGAATATTTGTATAGCCATTAAAAATGCGAAAATTTTCAAATGCAATATTGTAATGATTTAAAATATAGTTATTTGGGTTTTTAAGGTCAGCCTTTTGATGTGTAGAAAAATTGATATAAGAAAATGGGGCATTATTGTAACTATAATGTTGACTATTTTGTTCCATACTTTTCTGCCGATTTTATTCAAATATATTAATTATTGTTTAGCTACACAATTCTATTAAGCAACCAATTTGTTAATTCGCAAAAAAAGCCGATCCTTTGACGAATCGGCTTTTTGCTCAAGTATATAGTTAGTTACTTAGATCTTTTCACCATAGTATTTATAAAATAGTGCGATTGATTCAATTCCACGGAAGAATTGGCTAAGTAGATAAGATTCATTCGGAGAGTGAATCACGTCACGCTCTAATCCGAATCCCATCAAAAGTGGGTTTGCTCCAAGAATTGTCTGAAGATCGGCTAATACTGGAATACTGCCACCACCTCTATTTGGAACAGGCTCAATACCATAAACTTCGTGAATAGCCCTTGATGCAGATTTATAAACATTCGAAGAGATAGGGCAAAGGAAACCTTGACCTCCGTGATGAGGAGTAACTTTAACCTTTACACCCTTAGGAGCAAGTTTCATAAAATGTTTTTCAAATAGTTCTGCAATCTTCTTATTGTCTTGATTTGGAACAAGTCTCATAGAAATTTTGGCAAACGCTTTCGAAGGGAGAACTGTCTTAGCACCTTCTCCAGTATATCCACCCCAAATTCCGTTAACATCCAGACATGGTCTGATTCCGGTTCTCTCCATAGTTGAGTAACCCTCTTCGCCTTTCACAGCATCAATGTCTAAGAATTTTTTATACTCTTCAATGTCGAAAGGTGCTCTTGAAAGCATCTCTCTCTCTTCTTTACTTAGCTCAACAACATCGTTATAGAACCCATCAACTGTGATTCGTCCCTTCTCGTCGATTAGCTTATCGATCATCGAACACAAAGCGTTAATTGGATTGACAATGGCTCCTCCATAGTGGCCAGAGTGAAGGTCTTTATTAGGACCAGTAACCTCTACCTCTACATAGGCTAAACCACGCATACCGCAGTTAATAGAAGGAACATCTTCGCCAATCATAGTTGTGTCGGAAACAAGAATCTCGTCACAAGCAAGTAGCTCTTTATTCTCAACAGCCCAAGCAGGAAGGCTAGGAGAGCCAATCTCCTCTTCTCCATCCATGATAAACTTTACGTTGCAAGGAAGCATATTGTTTTTAATTAAAAACTCAACAGCTTTTACATGCATAAATGATTGACCTTTGTCGTCATTTGCACCTCTTGCATAGATAGCACCATCTCTTATTTGTGGCTCAAAAGGTGGAGTAGTCCATAAGTTCAAAGGCTCAGCCGGTTGAACATCATAGTGACCATAGATCAAAATTGTAGGTTTATTCTTGTCTATAATTTTTTCGGCAAAAACTACTGGATGACCTGTAGTAGGGTAGATTTCTGCTCTATCCATACCAGCTGCTAGTAAGAACTCCTTGTATTTTTCGGCACATTTCTCCATATCGGGTTTGTGGGATGCAACTGCACTTACCGAAGGGATACGCAGAAGTTCGAACAACTCGTCCAGAAATCTCTGGCGATTATCTTGAATGTATTCTTTAATCATTTATTATGAAGTTTTAGAAGTTTAAAATGTATAACGCAGAGTCAATCCGAAATTAGCAGGTTTAAACCCAGCATTTGTAATTATTTGAACTTTTGGATTCCAGTCGAAAGAGAGTGCAAGTGGCACGTTGTCGAACTTATATTCGATTCCAGCCATACCATCAATCGCAACATGAACACCATTTGTGTCGCCAAGGAAAAGGCCAACAGAAGCACCAGGACCTGCATAAAGAGCTAGCCCATCTACATTGACATCAAAATGAAATTGATATATACCTGTTGCTTTTATTTTCATTTGATCTTTCTCGAAAATATCGAGATCTAATATTCCCTCAATTGCTTGAGTTGAATTAAGAAAATGCTTATAACTAGCTCCGATGCTAGTACCAAGTCTCAGGCCTATTGCCTGTTTGTAGTTCTGCGAAAACGCACTGACGCTTAATATAAGAGCCAAAGCAACGAGAAATAGTTTTTTCATAATTCTTTGTATTAATAGTAATTAATCTTAGTTTGACGAATTTCTGACAACAAATTGTTTGCCAACCTGCTTGCGCCAAGTCTGAAAAGATGCGGATTTAACCACTCTTCGCCAAGAATTGAATCAACAACAGCATAGTATGCAAGAGCATCATCTGTAGTCACAATTCCTCCAGCTGGTTTAAATCCTCTCTTTTCTCCAGTTTTATTGTAGAACTCTTTGATTGAACGGCACATAATTTCAGCAGCTTCGATAGTTGCTGCTGGCTCAGTTTTGCCAGTAGAGGTTTTAATAAAATCAGCACCAGCCTCTAATGCTAAATCAGATGCAACTTTGATCTGTTCTGCATTCAATGAGCCACTTTCAAGAATTACCTTGAGATGAGCTTTGCCGATAGCTTTTTTAATTACACGAATCTCTTCAGCTGCTTTGTCGTAATCGCCAGCCAGAAAATGAGATAGAGCAAGAACGATATCGACTTCATCGGCGCCTTTGTCTACTGCGATTTTGCTTTCGGCAGCCTTGATTTCCAAAAAACTTTGAGAACTAGGGAAGACTCCAGCAACAACAGCCAGACTGATCTTATTGTCAGTTAAGTTTTGTTTAACAACCTCTGCAAAATTGGGATATACGCACATTGCTGCAACATTTTGAATGTCTGGAAAGTTTTTTGAAAATTCATTCACTTTCTGAGTCATTGACTCAATTTTAGCAGCTGTGTCGGTGTGATTAAGTGAAGTAAGGTCTATCAGTGAGAAGCATTTACGATATACATTCTCATTTCTGTACTTTTCTAAATTGATCATTTCTTTATTGTTCGTTTGTATCTATTATTATTGTTACAGGTCCATCATTGATCAGTGAGACTTTCATGTCGGCTCCAAACTCTCCTGTCTCAATTTTTTTACCCAAGCCCTCTTCGATCATAGAGATCATTTTAGTATAGAGAGGGATTGCTTTTTCGGGACGTGCCGCTCTAATGTACGAAGGCCTATTCCCTTTTCGGGTCTGAGCCAGAAGTGTGAATTGACTGATAAGAAGGATTGAACCCTCGCTGTCTATAATCGACTTGTTCATGACTCCATTTTCATCGTCGAAGATTCTCAAATTTAATGTTTTTTTTACAATATATTCAAGCTCTTTTTCAGAATCATTCTCATCAATTCCTGCCAAAACCAACATTCCGTTAGAAATAGCTCCCTTTACTGTGCCATCTATACTAACTGAAGCCTCTAGGACTCTTTGAATTACAACTTTCATCTTATCCGCTGATTTTTACAATAAATCCCTCTTTGATAAGAGGTTCTGCAATCTCTTGCATCCTCTCAATAGAGACTTTTTCTAACCCCTCTAATGGAGTCTCCCTATCGATTGTGTAAATCATAATCTCCCTTGGCTTCACTATGCGGACTAATTCTCTCCATCCATTTGCCAACTCTTCGGTCGAAGTGTCAACTAAATTTCCATTAATTTTGCCCTTAAGGAACATTGTCTGCAAAACGAATTTTTCGGCAAAAGGTTCAAGCCCTTCAACGATCTTCTTTAAAGAGTATTCATATTGAGGACGATCGATTAGTTTAATCAAACTTTCATCGCATGAGTCTATTTTGATTATCGCATTATCGACTTTTAAAAGAGCTCTTTTTACACTTTCGATTGAAATACGGCTGCCATTAGTGAGAACAGAGACTTTTGCATTAGGCGCATATTTTTGCCTAAGGTCGAGCGTAGTATTGATGATCGATTCAAAGTCGGGATGCATCGTAGGTTCTCCGTTGCCAGAGAATGTTATTGTGTCGGGAAGCTCTCCCTCTGCCTTCATTAATTGTAATCGATCTTCGAGTGCGAGGATAACATCTTCTGCGCAAGGCAACTTTTTGTCCTCTTTTCCATCTTTGTTCCAACCGCATTCGCAGTAGATACAATCGAAGCTGCACCATTTGCCAAAAGCGGGCAGAAGGTTGACCCCTAAAGAGATGCCAAGACGACGACTCTTTATAGGCCCAAAAATAATTTGGTTAAATAAAATTGTAGACATGTCTAAGCGTATAAATTGTCTCTAAATTATAAAAGTCTCACCGATTTTGTGTTATCGGTAATCTTATGATTGTTCCAATCGATATTATCCAATAGCACAACTCCTGGTCTCTTTCCAACTTCAAATGATCCAATAGAGCCCTCTTTTCCAATAGCTTCTGCTCCATTATAACATGCCCAAAGTAGAATTTCATTTAATTCAATCTGCGGAAAATATTTATGGAGAGTAAGAATTTCATCTGTAATCGAAAGTGATGTATTACTTGAGAGGCTATCAGTGCCAAGGGTTATCTTTAAAGAGTTCTTTCTAAAGAGCTCTAATGGAGGAAGAGAGCGGTGGATAAATAAATTTGAATTTGGACAAATTGCCCAATAAACATTTTTTACTGTTTCGAGAGCAGCATTAATACTCTGTTGGTTGGTAAATGTATTGTGTACAAGTAGAATTTTCTCTTGATCAATAACCTCCTTTTGAGCAGCAGCCTTTAGTCGGTCCAAGAAGTATAGTAGGGCAGGCTCTCCAGTTATTGGAGGTGTACTTAATCCACGTCTGTTATACTCATCTGCCAAGGGACCTGTTCCCGATTTCAAAAGCTCTTCCTCCTCCCAACTCTCTTGGTTGTGGTATGAAATGAAGCCACTCTTTAACCCATGGTGGAGTGACGATTCCATTAATGCAGAGCTCATTGTGTAGCACGAGTGAGGTGTTGGAGCTGCATCGATTCCATACTTTGATGCGGTCTCCGAAAGCTCAAGAACTCCTGATGTAATTGAGGCAGCATCAGCCGTCTCAGTTCCAAAAACCTCTAAATAAGTTCTTGTGTACATCTTAGATTCTGCCTTAAAAGGAAAGCTCTCGTCGCAATTACTAATGTCTGCCATTGCATCAACACCACTATTATAAAGAGAATCCATCTCTTTTTTGATAGCAAAAGCTCTCTCCTCTTGGGAGACACTTAGTCTTAATTTATTTATCTGTCTGATAAATCCAGCCATGCCGGAATCTTGAGTGAAATGACCTTTCAGATGCGATAACTCAATATGACAATGAGAGTTAACGAAGCCTGGGCAGATTATTCCATTGTAGAATTCAGTACTTTCGGTCTCTTCGCTAAGTTGACCTATTTCGCGGATAATGCCTTCATCATCAATTAATAGAAAGCCGTTGCGGATCGGCTGCGTCTTTAGCGGGTAGAGGTATTGTGCTGCTATTTTTCTCATACTTGTAGAATGGTTTTGTATTGCTACGGAAATTATTCAGCCACCAGTTACCAATTAGGGGAGATTCGAACTTAATAGCCACCGAATCACTTACTGCTGCACTCCACTTAGCAAAACGGTCTGGATAGGAGATCCATCTTACCGATCTTTGATAAGAGTCGATCACTTTACCTGAGTCTAATTTATTTAAGATAGGTCTTATAATCTCAGATACGTTCTCTGTTAACATTCTATTTGCAATTTCGGCATCGAGAAAATTCTTTCTCTCCATTAAAATCTGCTGAGCTTCCAAATAGATGAGTTTTAGTTTGCCAGGTCTGCTAACATGGTGGTTGATAGTGTTTACAAACTGAACCTTATCGTAGCCATATTTTTGGATTATATTTTCATAAATAACAGATGTGTCGGCTCTTTGTACCAACTTAAAATCTAAATTCATATATCCATCTGCAAGATACAGATCAGCAATGATTTTAGCCATTTTACCATCGGGAATTCTATCTCTTTGACAAGAGGTAGCGAAGATGACGAGTGAAAGCGATATGATTATTTTCAAAAAGTGTCTCATGCTCTGTTATACTGAAACGCAAAGTTAATTTTTATTATTATTTTTGCCTAATTATTTGGACTAAGATATGCTGATAAGACCCCCTAGAATTATAAAGAAAATCTATCCTTCGTTTATATGGAACTTTGAGGACGAGAAGGATGGAATCTTTCTAACTTTCGATGATGGACCTAGGCCTGAGGTAACTCCATGGGTTTTAGATCAGCTCGACAAGTTTGGTGCCAAGGCTACATTTTTTTGTATTGGAAAGAATGTTGAGCTTTTCCCAGAGGTGTTTGAGGAGATTAAGAGAAGAGGACATGCTGTTGGTAATCACTCATATAGTCACGTGAAGGGGTGGGGGATGGATACAGGAGACTATGTTCATGATATAGACACAGCCTCCGATATGATTCAGTCAAATCTGTTTAGACCTCCATATGCTCGGATTGGTCCCAACCAAGCGAGGGTATTGAGCGAAAGATACAATATCATTATGTGGAACATTCTGAGTCGTGACTATAACAGAAGTCTTTCTGGTAAAGGCTGCGTAAAGAATGTAGTGCCATATTTAAGACCTGGTGCAATTGTGGTATTTCACGATTCATTGAAAAGTTCTAAAAACTTGTGGTATGCTCTTCCAAGGGTACTTGAGGCCATTAAGGAGAGGGGCTTAGTTTGTAAGAAAATTGAATTATAATTTATTGATATTTAAATAAGATGAAAGTTCTGATCTTGGGTTCGGGAGGTAGAGAGCACGCTTTGGCGTGGAAAATTTCGCAAAGTAAATTATTGACGGAGTTATATTGTGCTCCCGGAAATCCTGGAACATCTTCGTTGGCAAAGAATATTCCATTAGATATCAAAGATTTTAAATCAATAGCGGAATTTATTATTGAGGCCAAAATTGAGCTTGTAGTTGCAGGCCCAGAGGATCCTTTGGTGAATGGATTGAGAGACTATCTCGAATCTATTCCTGAGTTGGCTAATGTTATTTTTATTGGACCAAAAGCAGATGGTGCAAGATTGGAGGGTAGCAAAGACTTTGCAAAAGAGTTTATGGTTCGTTGGAATATTCCAACCGCAAAATATGGTAGTTTTAATTCTCAGACAATCGAACAAGCAGATAAGTTTTTAGACTCTTTATCGGCTCCATTTGTACTAAAGGCAGATGGGTTGGCTGCCGGAAAAGGTGTCGTTATTTTAGATGATAGAGACGAGTCGAAAAGGGAGCTTAGACGGATGTTGGGAGGAAAGTTTGGTGCTGCTGGAAATACTGTAGTGATTGAAGAGTATTTACATGGGATTGAGCTCTCTGTCTTTGTTTTAACCGATGGTGTGAGTTATTTGGTATTGCCTGAGGCTAAGGATTATAAGAGAATAGGAGAGGGAGATATAGGTTTAAATACAGGTGGAATGGGGGCTGTCTCTCCAGTTCCTTTTGCTGGTGATGAGTTTATGAAAAAGGTGGAGGAGAGGGTTATTAAACCAACAGTTGAAGGATTAAAAAACGATGGCATTGATTATAGAGGTTTTGTATTTATCGGATTGATGAATTGTGGTGGAGATCCTTATGTTATCGAGTATAATGTCAGAATGGGTGATCCTGAGACAGAGGCTGTGATGACTAGAATAGATAGTGATCTATTAGCGCATTTTGTAGCAGTTGGTAACAGGACTCTTTCTAATGAAAAGATGCAGATATCAAACAAATTTGCAATGACTGTTATCTCTGTTGCTGGAGGATATCCTGAAGCTTATGAAAAGGGGAAAGAGATCGTCACTCCTTCAGAGATGCCTGATAATAGTGTTCTTTTCCATTCTGGAACTTCTATCAAAGATGGCAAGTTAGTCTCGTCGGGTGGAAGGGTGTTAGCATTGACAGTAAATTCTAACTCAATTTCTGATGCTAGAATTTTAGCTTACAAATGTTTGGAGAATATTAATTTCGAGGGAATTTATTATAGAAAGGATATTGGTCTCGATTTGCTAAAATATCTTTAATGGGACATAGAAATAAAAAATACCAATTTGTTGTCTCTCCGTTTTTTTTGGGATTTATTGTGCTATCGCTAATTGTGTCGGCACTATATATTCATGTGGGAGCCGTTAAGGATCAGTGGATTCCTGCTATCATCAGTTTTGTAGAGATCGATTCAGTATCTGAAAATTTCTCAAATATGCTCGCACTGCTGTTCTTATTGCTATCTGCGCTTTCGCTCTATATTCTGAACGAAAAGGTGATGACAATAGGTTCTAAGGGGGCTGTTCTTCCGATGATGTATCTGGTGTTTACGCTAATATCACCTCAGGCTGTCTATTTTTCTGGTGCTTCGGTTGCTGCCTTTCTGATTATTTGGTCGGTCTATTATTCGATTCATTCTAAAAATGGTGAAAAGGAGTTCTTTTTAGCTGGATTTTTTATCGCATCAGCAGCAATATTTGAACCGGTTGTGTCGTTAATGATTCCGTTTGTAATTCTTTTCTCTTTTTCGGGTAGATCATTTACTCTTAGAGGATTAGTTACCATTATTATTTCGGTATTGATTCCTTTCTTCTTTCTCCTTTCGTTGAGGTATATCTTTTTCCAGGATGCCCTTGATTTTGCCGAGATTTTTGTTGATGATATTGTGAAGATTGAGAGTATTAGTTTGATTCAAAAGAAAATAGCAGATTATGCTGTTTTGAGTGTCATTTTATTACTTTCTGTTCTGTCTCTCTTTTCTGTACTTAGATATGTTAATCGTTATAAGATTATCAAATCAATGGCACTAAATAGATTTTTTGCAATCTTAATCTCTGGCACAGTAATTCTTCTGCTATATCCATCAATCAGAGACTATTTTGCACCTGTTATTGCTGTTCCGGTATCGGTAATCATAACAGATGCATTGTGCGAACAGGATAAAAACACTGGTAAAAGGGTTATTTTTCTGATAATGATTATCTTTATCCTAATTAGCAGAATAGCCGAGTTTATTTAACAGATTTCTAATGAATCCAACCGAAAGCGAGTACAGATTTAGAATCAACAAGGCTCAGGATTATATAGAGCGTAATCTTGAAAAACAGATATCTTTAGAGGAGCTTGCCGAGGTTGCCAATTTTTCGAAATTTCATTTTAATAGAATATTCAAGAGTCTAGTTGGTGAGACTCCATTTCAGTTTATCACAAGATTAAGAATGCAGCGCGGAGTAAATCTCTTGTGCGCAAATCAATATACACCAATTCATCAAATTGCATCTGAGTGTGGTTATACCGATCACACAATCTTTACTAGAACTTTTCGGCAGTTTTACGGATGTTCCCCTACAAGTTGGCGTAATCGCAAGATTAATCTTGACAAGTGCAAAATTGATCAAGATGAGAGCAATAATCGTCTAGTATTTAGCAATACTGGTAAAACTGAAAAAGTTGTAGAGCCATACCTTTGCACTGAAACAAAATCTTTTAAATGGCAAAGTAATATGGAAATCTGCAAAGGAGTGGAGGTTATGAACCTTCCAAAAATGAATGTTGTCTATGTCCGTCACACAGGACCTTACAAAGGAAATTCAAAGCTTTTTGAGTCTCTTTGGAATAAAATCTGTACTTGGGCAGGCCCTCGCGGTCTCTTCGCCCAACCCGACCTAAAGTCGTTAGTTGTTTATCATGACGATCCCAAAATTGCATCGGAAGACAAACTTCGAATGAGTATCTGTCTCACTGCTCCAGAAGATATAAAAACTGATGGAGAGATTGGTAAAATGGAGATTGCCGGCGGTACTTACGCTGTTGCCCATTTCGAAATTGATGCTACTCAATTTGAGCAAGCCTGGGACTGGGTCTATTCAAAATGGCTCCCATCCAGTGGCTATCAGCCAGACGAAAATCAATGCTTCGAGCTCTACCCAAAAGCACCAGAAAACGGACGATTCACGGTAGACATCTGCATCCCTGTCCGCCCCCTCTGAATCCTTGAAGACTTTTTTTGTCTTTCATGAAAGACAGAAATATCTATGAACCCCGAACGCATTTGGCTAACGTTCAGGGTTCATTTCATATTTCATTACCACATTCATTGCTATCCGCTTTTAATCTAACTAGTAATTACTGTGTGCCTAATTATAAGAAATACAGAATGATATGTGTTTTCCTTCAGGCTATAGGGTGTCTGCAAGTAACTGTAAAACGTGCAGACATTCAGTGATACTTCGCTCTTAAAGATTTTTTGTTCGGTAATCTCATTAGCGACCCTTTTCTCTCAGTTGATGTAATAGTCAATTGAGTCTTGTATTTTACAGACGCTAAGTAGTACATATACAATAAGATATGCGATTTCCTGCAGAATGGGGGTATCTGCCAGAATAAAGTATAAGTCGCTATTAATCTGTATAATAGCTAATTTTAGATAAAAAATAAATCAGTTTAAATAAGCTATATATCTATAATTCTGTATGTTATACTTTATTCTGGCAGATGGGGGTATTCTGCAGGAAATCGCAAAACAGCCACACTATCAGGTAAATAGGTTAGTCGGTAAGAGGTAAGTAAGTAGGTAGATAAGTAGTTAGTTAGAAAGATAGACAGAAATATAAATAGATAGGCAGACAGGCTGTCTAGGTAGGTAGATAGAGTAACAAAAAAAGATATAAATGAGAACAGATTAAAGATAAAAAGACTGACTAAATTTGTTAGCCAGTCTTTTAAAGGTTGTGAAATGGATAATCTATCAAATAGACAATCTATTTAGTTGTTCTTCCAGGATATTGTTGAAGTGCAACTTCTAGGCATTTCATCGCAGCTTTAAGATCTTCGATTTTTAAAACATAAGCGATTCTTACTTCGTTCTTGCCTTTTCCAGGAGTTGCGTAGAAACCAGCAGCAGGAGCAACCATTACAGTTTGTTTTTCGTAGTCGAACTCTTCTAAAAGCCATTGAGCAAATTTGTCGCTATCATCGATAGGAAGACTTGCAACAGCGTAGAAAGCTCCCATAGGATTAGGGCAGAATACACCGTCCATACTGTTTAGAGCAGCGATAAGGCAATCTCTACGATCCATGTACTCTTTTCTTACTCCGTCGAAATACTCTTGAGGAGTAGCAAGCGCACCTTCTGCAGCAACTTGACCATATGCAGGAGAACAAAGTCTAGCTTGAGCATAGCGAAGAACACCGCTCATCACCTCTTTATTCTTTGAAACGATTGCACCAATACGAACACCGCAAAGACTATATCTCTTAGAAACAGAATCTAGAAGAATAACGTTTTGCTCAAGACCTTTCAGATGCATGCATGAGAAGTGTGGTTCGTCGGTGTAGCAGAACTCTCTGTAAACCTCGTCAGAGTAGATGAATAACTCGTGTCTCTTTGCAAGTTCACCAAGTTTAATCAAAGACTCTTTTGTATAAAGAGTACCAGTTGGATTACCAGGGTTGCAAAGGATAATACCTTTAGTTTTTGGATTGATAAGCTTTTCGAATTCAGCGATATCAGGAAGTGCAAAACCATCTTCGATTTTGGTAGATATCGGACGCAATTTTACGTCGTTTTGAAGAGCAAACGAATTGTAGTTAGTGTAGAAAGGCTCCATTACGATCACCTCGTCGTCTGGATTACATGTTACAGCAAGAGCAATTTGTAGAGCTTCGCTACCACCAGTTGTGATGTTGATCTCATCAGCAGTCACATAGATATTGATTCCTTGGTAGTATTTAGCAAGACCTGCTCTGTATGTCTCGTTTCCGGCAGAGTGTGGATAAGGAATATAGTCTGCCTTCATGTTTTTAACGGCGTCCAGTGCCTCTTTTGGCGAAGCTATGTCGGGCTGACCGATGTTAAGGTGATATACCTTTACACCGCGTTTTTTAGCGGCTTCGGCGTATGGAACTAGTTTTCTTATAGGAGATGCAGGCATCTCGTTTGCTTTTCTGGAAAGTGTTAACATTACTTTGTATATTTAGTTAGTTTTACCTGATTAGTTCTTCCATTAACCCCTCTATCCCCTCCATCATTACAGCCGTTCTAGACGAGTAGTTGTTTGTCAGTATGGCGAAAGTGTATGTCTCCTTGCCCTTTACTACGTATCCTGCATAACACTTGACGCTCGAAAGCGAACCACTTTTTGCATGAAGTCTCTCTTTTTCCTCCTTCTCTTCAACGTAACTTAATACATTTTTGAGAGTACCAGGCCCGCCAGGTTGAGGAAGGCTGCCAAAAAACTGTGCAAATGTATTGCTTTCTTTCATTTTATTGAAATAATTACAGAAAAATCTGGCAGAGACATAGTTTTGACGCGATAGACCGCTTCCGTCTGCCATTGTAAACCCTTTTAACGATAGACCTTTTGATTTTAAATATCTCTTTACAGCAGTAATAGATGAGTCGTACGAACCAACACCAGTCAATTTTACTCCAATGTGTTTGAGCAGCGTCTCCGCAAAAAAGTTATTGCTGATTCTATTAGTCACATTCACAATTTTCCATAACTCTTTAGACTCACTCTTTCCGATAATCGTCAACTCAGAAGCCTGAGCTGCATTGAACGATTTTGCATCCTTTATTTCGGGAGACGAGAAGATTCCGTTTGATCTTAGATATTTTCTGAATTCAAAGGCACAGCTTAGCGCAGGAAACTTATTTGAAACGGAGACTATCATTGAATCGCGACCAGCAGGAAGGAATCCTGTAAAGCGACCGATTTTTGAAAGGTCAGACACATAATAAGAGCTTCTGTCGCCAGTTCTCGATCCAGCAGTTGAGAGCCTGTTTTCGTAAGTCATTTGTGGTATCTCAGGATACACGCTGTCGAAAAATACAGCGTCACCAATATTAACACCTGTGTTGAACTTAAAGTATTGGATATTCTCGCAAAATGACAGACCCGAAGATGTACTGCCGTAGTTCGTACCCATATTGCTCCACGACCAGCTATCTGGCATAGGTTCATCCTCAAAAATTCTGTCGTCAGCAACTATATGACCATTTATTCTCTTGATTCCTTTCTCCTTGATAAATGATAACCACTGAGCAAAGACTTCGCCTATCGGAAATGCGACAGTATCCTTCGAACCTAACGTAGGATCGCCACCGCCAACAATATATAGATCTCCATAAAGAACTCCGTCTGCAATAAATCCACTATGGGCAATTTTTGTAGTAAACTTATGGTCTGCCCCATATAGATCTAGAGCAATACCTGTAGTTATTGTCTTCATTGTAGAAGCGGTCAATAGCGGCATATCGGGGTTCCATGATGCTACTGTGTTCCCTTTGCTGTCCATCACCATTATTCCAGCTACTGCGTCAACAAAAGAGGAGTCTTTTTTAAGTTTTTCGATGAATTTGCGGATGTTTCCGCCTTGGCCGTTCGCTGAGATGAAAATTAATAGGAGCGCGGCAAGAAGGGTAATTTTTTTAAAACGAAACATTTCGATTGTGTGGTTATCTGGTTAATCAGCAAATATACAAAAAAGGGCCGAAGGTTTTTAAAAAATTTATATACATTTGCCCGGATAATAAAATATAACGATGAGTAGTTTTAGAAATAGAGCGTTAGATGAATTTTCTAGCCACAAAGCCGAAAGATTCTATGTTGAAAATCAACCAGTTTCTAACTATTTCGGCCAGAAAGTCTTCGACATTGAGAAGATGCGTCGCTATCTATCCGCTGAGGCATTTGAAGCAGTTCAATTAGCTATCAGCGAGGGTGCTAAGATCGATCGCGCCATTGCCAACCAAATTGCTTCCGGTATGAAAGCATGGGCAGTAGAGAACGGTGCAACGCATTACACTCACTGGTTCCATCCCCTGACAGATGCAACTGCAGAGAAGCATGAAGCATTTGTAGATCCTTCAAAAAACGGTGGTGTTTTCGAAAATTTCAAAGGTGATGCTCTTGTCCAGCAGGAACCCGATGCGTCGAGTTTCCCTAATGGAGGTCTGAGAAATACCTTCGAAGCCAGAGGATACACAGCTTGGGATCCTACCTCTCCAGCATTTATTATGGATCAGACATTATGTATTCCAACAGTGTTTGTTGCATACACCGGAGAATCTTTGGATCAGAAAACTCCTCACCTAAAATCGCTGCAAGCGTTAGATAAAGCAGCAATCGAACTTGCTAAAGTATTCGATAAGGAGACTAAGCGAGTAAATGTAATGCTCGGTATTGAGCAGGAGTATTTTTTAGTTGATGAGGCTTTTTACAGAGCTCGTCCCGATCTTATGCTTTGCGGCAGAACATTGATTGGACACACTGCTGCTAAAGATCAGCAACTAGAAGATCACTATTTCGGTGCTATTCCTTCGAGGGTAATGGCATTTATGAAAGACTTTGAAACAGAGGCTTACAAACTTGGAGTTGTTTTAAAGACACGTCACAACGAAGTGGCTCCAAATCAGTTTGAATTTGCACCATACTTTGCTGAGGCAAATCTTTCGGTAGATCACAACTTAATGATGATGATCTTGATGCGTAAGATTGCAAAGAAGCATAAACTAAAAGTCCTTTTCCATGAAAAACCTTTCGCAGGCGTAAATGGATCTGGAAAACACTGTAACTGGTCGATGGTTACCGATAAAGGTAAAAATCTGCTCTCACCAGGAAAGACTCCGAAGAACAATCTTCAATTCTTGAGTTTCTTTACAGCAGTCATCAGAGCGGTTTACGAACACCATCACCTTTTGATGGCAGGAATTGCAAACCTCAACAACTCTTACCGTTTAGGTGGAGGCGAAGCTCCTCCTGCAGTTATGTCTGTCTTTGTGGGTAGCACACTTACAGAGGTGTTAGATGCAATTGAAAGACTAGATTTAGCTGATGATAAGCATGTTGATATAACAGACATTAAGATCGATGTAGTAAGCAAGATTCCAGATATCAGACCAGATAACACCGACCGTAATAGAACCTCTCCATTTGCATTCACTGGTAACAGATTTGAATTCAGGGCTGTAGGCTCGTCGGTAAACGTTGCTTCTGCTATGTTCTTGTTGAACTCAGCTGTAGCACAACAACTTGTTAGATTCAAATCGATGGTTGATGCAGGATTGAAGAGCGGTTTGAAAAAAGAGGAGGCTGTAATTCAAGTGATCAGAACCTTTATCATTGAATCTAAAAAGATTAGATTTGAAGGTAACGGATATAGTCAAGAGTGGCAAGAAGAGGCGAAGGCTAGAGGCTTGAAGGGAATTAGTAACGTTCCTGAAGCATTCAAAGTCTTCATGTCTGAAGAGTCTATGAAATTGATGCATGAGACTGGCGTTCTTACCGAGAGAGAGGTAGAGGCAAGATACGAAGTAATGAATGAGACATACATCAAAAAACTTCAGATCGAGGCTCGAGTAATTGGAGATTTAACAATCAATCATATCATCCCAACAGCAATCAAGTTTCAAAATTCTCTTATAGATAATGTTTTGGGTCTAAAAGAGATCTTTGGAGAAGAAGAGTATAAGATTATGGCCGACAGGCAGTTATATACGATTAGAAAATTATCTGGCTACATTCAGTCGCTTAGAGAAGATTTTCAAGGCATCGTACAAGCGAGAAAAGAGGCAAATGTTATATCTTCGTACCCGGAAATGGCTGCTGCCTATGCGGCAAATGTTCAGCCATACATTGGAAAGATCAGAACTACAGTTGACAAACTAGAGATGCTTGTTGACGATGAGTTGTGGCCACTTCCAAAGTACCGTGAGATGTTGTTCTGGAGATAATTAACTCAATATGACGAAAAACAATACAGAAGCTTCTAAATATGCTCTAAGAGGAGTCTCCTCTTCAAAGGGCGATGTACATAAAGCGATAGCCGGGATAGACAAAGGTCTGTTTCCCGGCGCTTTTTGTAAAATTATTCCCGATTATTTAACAGGAGACGAAGATTATTGCCTTGTAATGCACGCCGATGGAGCTGGTACAAAGTCTTCATTAGCATACGCTTATTGGAAAGAGACAGGCGACCTATCTGTTTGGGCAGGAATTGCTCAGGATGCGATAGTGATGAATACAGACGATTTGATCTGTGTTGGCGCGTGCGATAAAATGTTGCTCTCTTCAACAATTGGTAGAAACAAATATCGTATTCCAGGCGAGGTAATAGCTGCCGTAATCAAAGGATCTTCCGATTTTGTGGCCAAAATGGCTGAGTATGGAATAGATATTCAGTTGACAGGTGGTGAGACAGCTGACGTCGGTGATTTGGTTCAGACGATAATTGTAGACAGTACCGTTTGTGCAAGGATGAGACGTGATGAGGTGATAGACAATTCTCGAATTTGTGGTGGGGATGTCATTGTAGCTTTAGAGTCTTCGGGAAAGGCAGTATATGAAGATGAGTACAATGGAGGAACTGGAAGCAATGGTTTGACCTCGGCACGTCACGATGTGTTTGGCAAATCTGTTGCCCAAAAGTATCCCGAAACGTATGATAAAAACAATATGCCAGACGATGTAGCTTACACAGGTACAAAAAATTTGACAGATGTAGAACCGCAAACAGGTGTTACATATGGAAAACTTGTTCTTTCTCCAACAAGGACTTACGCGCCTGTTGCAAAAGAGATTGTAGACAAGCATCGTTCAAAGATCAATGGAATGGTTCACTGTTCAGGTGGTGGACAGACAAAAGTGCTACACTTTGTAAATAATGTGAAGATTATTAAAGATAATCTATTTCCAGTTCCACCTCTCTTTTCCGAAATTCAAAAGATTTCTGGAACACCATGGGAGGAGATGTACAAAGTGTTTAACATGGGTCACAGACTTGAAATTTATACAGATAAATTGACAGCAGAGGATATAATCTCAATTTCAAAAAAGTACGGAATTGATGCAAAGATTATTGGGCGTGTAGAGGAGAGTCAAGAGACTAGTTTGGAGATTAATACTCAAAACGGTAGCTTTACATACACAAAATAATATTGTCATGAAACAATGGTCAACTTCGTTGATTGTAGTATCATTGATCTTTTTTAGCTCTTGCAGCGACAAGAAGATCGATACTACAGGGCTTATTCCGATAAGCGTAGAGGCGTTGACAGATGAAAATTCTGCCTTCTTTGCCGATTACAAGAATTATCCTTCAAATAGGGTAGAACTTCCAATAGGAATATTCGACTCTGGTACCGGAGGATTGACTGTATTGGAGGCCTTTCTGAAGATTGACTGTTTTAATAACGCCACAGGCGAGGAGCAACCAGACGGAGTCCCAGACTTCGAAGGGGAAAAGTTCATCTACTTGGCAGATCAGGCAAACATGCCTTATGGCAATTATCCGTCCGAAAACAGAACAGACTATTTAAGAGAGCTCATTGTCAAAGATGCACTTTTTCTTACCAGAGATACAAACCGTTCAAAGATTGTAGTGATAGCATGCAATACAGCAACAGCCTATGGTAAGAACGATATTGAGCTCCTTATGAAGGCAGGTGAGACAGATATTAATGTTGTAGGGGTAATCAATGCAGGAGTAAATGCAGTTCTTGATAATTTGGACGGTTCCAAAGAGTCTGCAGTTGGTGTTTTAGCAACTGTTGGCACAATATCCTCATGTGGTTATCAGAATACAATTAAAAACCTCTCAACAGAAAAGGGATTTAAACTGTTGCCTCCTGTTGCACCACAACCTGGAAAAGGGTTTGCTGAGGCAGTAGATATGGTAGCCGATTTCATTGATCCCGCAGCTACCTCTCCTCGCGACAACTATAAAGGCCCTGCACTTGGAACAGACTCACTATCTGTTAATCCCGATTTGATTGATGTTTATAATTTTGACTACTCTTCTAATCGAATACTTCTACAAAAGAGAGGTAAAAAGATAGAGAAACTGCAACTAAATTCGGCTGGCAATTATGCTAGATACCATATGGTATCGCTGGTTGATAATTATATTAAACATGGAGGAAAAGCTCCAATCAAAAGTATAATTCTTGGATGTACTCACTATCCTTATCTTTTAGACACTCTAACCAAATGTGTTAATGAACTTAGAGATTTTAAGAGAGGTGGAGTATATGTTTACCGAGAGGTATTAGATTCAAATGTCACTTTTGTAGATCCTGCGATGTACACAGCAAAGGAGACATACAAAACTCTTAAAAATAGAGGGTTGTTAAATAGTAAAAAGGGAGATTTTTCTCTAAAAGCTTATATTTCGGTAGAAAGAGGAAAAGACAAGATAGAACAGTTTTCGAAGCAAAATATAAATCCTCAGAATTTAACAAGGATCCAGGATCGTTTGCCGGAGACCTATAGATTAATTAAACCACTCACAGAGTAGATGACATTCAAAGCAAAAATTGAGGCGTCGGAGATTGAGAGACTCAGCGTTGCAGAATTTGGAGGCGAGATATGTGTTATAGATCATATATCAGAAGAGTATTTCAAGGCCGTGGAGTATTTAAAAAAGCAAAAAATTCTCGGTTTCGATACTGAGACAAAACCTACTTTTACAGCCAATGAGAGAAGAAATAGAGTTGCTCTGCTTCAATTATCAGGTGCCGATAAGGCATTTATATTCAGACTTATCAAGTTGGGGATACCCGATGACCTCGCTAAGATTCTCTCAAACGCAAGAATTAAAAAAGTTGGAGCAGCAGTACATGATGATATTCGAGGACTTCAGCATTATAAACAATTTGTAGCTAAGGGTTTCGTGGATCTTCAAAAAATTGGAAAGGACTACGGTATTGAGGAGAAAAGTGTCCGTAAGATGGCAGGTATTATCCTTAACCTTAGGGTATCAAAGTCTCAACAACTATCAAACTGGGAGTCCAATGAGCTTTCACACGGTCAAATCCAATATGCAGCTATCGATGCTTGGGCGTGCAGAGAGATGTATGTGAAGCTGATAGCGGAAAAAGCAAAGGTAGAAGAGAATCCAAAAGCAAAGGTAGAAGAGAATCCAAAAGCAAAGGTAGAAGAGAAGCCAAATACAAAGGCTAAAGCAAAACAAAAAGAGACAATATGCCAGTAAAAATATATTTAAAAAAGGGGAGAGATGAGTCTTTAAAAAGATTTCATCCATGGATTTTCTCGGGAGCTGTAGACAAGATTTCGGGAAAAGTAGAGGAGGGCGATGTGGTCTCTATCTACTCTCATGATAAGCAGATAATGGGATGTGGACATTATCAAATAGGATCAATTTCTGTACGAATGCTATCATTTGTAGAAGAGGATCTTGGTCCAGCTTTTTGGAGAGATGCGATCTCTACAGCATTAAAAGTCAGAATAGATACAGGTATCTGCCTGCCAAATGATGAGAGTGCTCCAACAAATGCCTTCAGACTGATTCATGGCGAAGGCGATAACTTGCCAGGTTTGATTATAGATTACTATGATGGACATATTGTAATACAGGCTCATTCAGCAGGAATGTATCGTTCGCTAAGCCAGATAAGTAATGCCTTACTTGAGGTTTTTGGGAGTAACTTAAAATCTGTTTACAATAAAAGTGAAGGAACAGCTCCATTTAAAGCTGGATTAGAGCTCAAGGATGGTTATCTCTATCAATCGGCAACAGTTCCTCAAGTAGTAAAAGAGAATCGTGTTCTTTTTGCAGTGGATTGGGAGAGTGGTCAAAAGACGGGCTTTTTCTTAGACCAAAGAGAGAACAGAGAGCTTGTCAGAAGATATTCTAATGGCAAGAGAGTTTTAAATCTATTTTGCTATACGGGAGGATTTTCGATGTATGCCCTCTCTGGTGGTGCTATCTCTGTGGATTCTGTCGATAGTTCAGCAAAGGCAATAGAGATGCTCGAAAAGAATTTGGAGCTAAATATCTCAAATGGAGTGATTCCTGCAAACGCAAAGCACACTTCTTACTGTACTGATGCAATTGATTTTATAAAGCAATCTGCTGCCGGAAAATATGATTTGATGATTGTCGACCCTCCAGCTTTTGCAAAGCATAAAGGGGCTTTAAGTAACGCACTAAGAGCCTATCAGCGCTTGAATGCGGCAGCAATTGCAGCTGTAGCTCCAGGAGGAGTCGTCTTTACTTATAGCTGCTCGCAAGTTGTTGATAAAATTTCATTTGCCCAAGCGGTCTTCTCTGCTGCTGCCCAGACTGGAAGGAGAGTTAGAATTATACATCGTCTCACTCAACCTGCTGACCACTCTGTAAATATATATCATCCCGAAGGTGAGTACCTTAAGGGGCTTGTTCTTTATGTAGAATAAAATTTAAAAAGCTATGGAGACATTAATTCTTCCCGAAGAGAGTAATAAATTATCTATTTATGAGGCAATCACGCCTCAGATTCAATCTTTGCTTGAAATAGAAGACGATTTAATTGCAAATATGGCTAATATGGCAGCTGTTCTCAAAGAGGCACTCGGATTCTTTTGGGTTGGTTTCTATATTGTTAAACAGAACGAAGCAGATAGCCAGGAGCTTGTCCTCGGACCATTTCAAGGTCCATTAGCTTGTACCAGAATAAAGTATGGGAAAGGGGTTTGCGGATATACTTGGCAAAAGGGAGAGACAGTAATTGTTCCCGATGTTGATGCATTTCCAGGTCACATTGCGTGTAGTTCGTTGAGTAAATCCGAAATTGTTGTTCCAGTTTATAACAATGGTAAAATAGTTGCTGTACTTGACGTTGATAGCGATGAGTTGAATATGTTTGACGAAATTGATAAGAAATATTTAGAAAAAATTGTAACTTTTTTATTCGAATAAAAAAAATAAATTACATTTGCAGAATAACAGCCACAAAAAATGTTGAAGAGCCTTAATCATAATTTCTTTAATTTTTTTTATTACTTCTTTACATCAAAAGGGGCTGATATTGCATTGAATTAAAGAAAACGAGCAACATAGTATGGAGAGCCCCGATAGTCGGGGCTCTTTTTTTTACATAAACTTGAAAAAATGGATTCAAAAAAGATCATTACAGCAATCCAAGGGGGGCAAGGTTCGTTCCACCACATTGCAGCCGAAAGGTATTTCAATCATCATGAGATTGAAGTAGTTCCTTGCACATCTTTTCGCTCTCTGTTTGCAAAATTGAGAAATCAAGCTTGCGATTATGCGGTCTGTGCAGTAGAAAATAGTGTAGCAGGTTCAATTCTGCAGAATTTCTCTCACATTGTGAATTATGGAGCAAAAATCGTTGGCGAAGAGTATCTTAGGATTGAACAAAATCTTATTGTACACCATTCTACTCAAGAGGATGAAATCATAGAAGTATATTCGCATCCTGTTGCTATTGAGCAGTGTAGAGTATATTTAGACCGTCTTGTAAAACGAGGAGTAAGAGTTGTCGAAAGTGAAGATACTGCGTTAAGTGTAAAGTATATCAAAGATAACAACTTAACCCACTCTGCTGCGATTGCAGGATCATCTGCAGCAGAACTATATGGGATGAAGATTTTAAAGAGGGGGATAGAAGACAATAAGAGAAATTTTACAAGATTTCTGATTCTCCAACATTGCACATCTTCAGGTACAAGGTCGATAAAGCCAGCAATTATTAATAAAGCATCTGTCTGCTTTACACTACCCCACAAGACTGGATCTCTTTCGAGCGTCTTGTCAATCTTCTCTTACTATGGAATAAACCTTACAAAAATTGAGTCTCGGCCTATCATCGGAAAAGAGTGGGAGTATCTCTTCTACACCGATCTGTTATTTGACGACCTCTCAACATATAATCATTGCTTGGCTGCAATTAAGCCACTTGTCTCGGAACTTATAATACTTGGTGAATATGAAAACGGAAGAAAAGAAGATTAGACCTTCGCAAAGAAGTTTTGCTAGCAAAGAGTACTATTTCTCCTCGAAATTGAGAGAGATAGAGCTGCTAAAAAGAGAGGGTAGAAGCATCATTAATCTTGCTATCGGTAATCCCGACCTACCTCCTGCTAAACGAGTTGTAAATACTTTAATTAATGCAGTTGAGGAGAATGGATATCATACTTACCAAAGTTATCGTGGTATTCCAGAGCTTAGAGAGGCTTTTTGTGAATGGTACAAAAACTATTTCGACGTAAAGCTCGATAAGGAGAGTGAGATCCTTCCATTAGCAGGTTCAAAAGAGGGGATCGTACACATCAGTATGGCCTTTTTAGATCCGGGCGATGTTGTATTGATTCCTGATCCTGGATATCCTGCATATCAGGCAGCTGCAGGACTTTGTGGTGCTGAGGTTGTCCTTTATAAACTCGATCCTTCGGCAGGGTGGAGACCAGATCTCAAATCGATTGATAAGAGGGTCTTAAAGAGAGCAAAACTGATGTGGATAAATTATCCCAATATGCCTACCGGTGCAATGGCAGATACTGCTCTTTTTAAAGAGATTGTGGAGTTTGCAACGAAACACGAAATCCTTGTTTGCAACGATAATCCATATAGTTTTATTTTAAACGAAGAGCATAAAAGTATTCTTTCAATTGAGGGGGCAAAAGATGTCGCCTTAGAACTTAACTCGTTGAGCAAGTCTCACAATATGCCTGGCTGGAGAATAGGAATGGTTGCTGGGAAGAGTATCTTCATTGATGCGGTTTTGAGAGTGAAAAGCAATACAGACTCGGGAATGTTTCGTCCTGTACAGTTGGCTGCTGCAAAGGCTTTGAAATCTAAGGAGACTTGGTATGAAAGTCTGAATAACATTTACCGTCAACGCCGAAATGCTGCTGAAAAGTTGATGAGGTCGATTGGTTGCAGGTTTGAATCTAATCAATGCGGAATGTTTTTGTGGGGAAAGATTCCTAATGTATACAAGGATTCAGTTGAGTTGTCGGATAAACTACTTAG
Organism: Bacteroidales bacterium; assembly: GCA_041441455.1. GTDB lineage: Bacteria > Bacteroidota > Bacteroidia > Bacteroidales > UBA932 > JAFIHK01. The sequence continues at coordinate 6,048 of JASDTB010000002.1, read as the reverse complement.
TCGTGCAGGGGTCTTTATCGCTCCGGGCTCCATTTTCGGAGAATCTGGTAGCAGATATGTCAGAATCTCTCTTTGTGCCGATAAAAGAGTTTTCGCTGAGGCTGTCAAACGAGTGGAGGAGAATCTATGATAATCGGAATTATTGGTGTTGGACTCATTGGTGCTTCAATGGCAGTCTCGCTCAAAGATGTAATAAAAACTGCCGAGATTATTGGTTGCGATCATGATCAAAAAAACTGTGAGATTGCTCTTGAAAGAGGAGTTATTGATAGGTTTGAATGTCTAGAAATGGTCGTGGAGAGAGCAGACATTATCTTTTTAGCTCCTCCTGTCTCGGTGATAGAGAATATGTTACCTCGAATTTTGTCAATGCCTAATATCTCAGATAAGGTAGTCATTGATTGTGGTTCGACTAAAAATCAAATAGTTAATTCGGTTAAGCAACATGCGTTCAGAGGCAGATATGTAGCGGCTCATCCTATGGCTGGAACAGAGCATTCAGGCGCAGCAAACGCGGTTAAAGGTCTGTTTATTGGTAAAAATATGATTATTTGCGACCATGAGAATTCCGATAAAGATGCGCTTGATCTTGCTGTTGGCTTTTTCAAGGCATTGTCTATGAATGTTTTGTATATGGATTCCCTTTCGCACGACCTACACCTTGCTTATGTCTCGCATCTCTCTCACATCACCTCTTTCTCTTTGGCTGTTTCTGTCTTAGAGAAGGAGCGGGATGAAAAGGAGATTTTCGATCTGGCAGCAGGCGGCTTCAACTCAACGGTGCGTCTTGCTGCGAGCAATCCTGCTACTTGGACACCTATTTTTCTACAAAACAGAGAGAATCTGATTGACGCAATCGAAAGTTATACCGATGTGATGGGTAGATTCAAAGAGGCATTGATTAATAATGACGGGGAGGCATTGACCGAAATAATGTTGAAATGCGAAAAAATAAAGGAGATTATCAAAAACTAAACGAAAGAGACAATGAAAAATATTTTACAAAATTCAGAAAGACCGATTCTTATTACAGGACCTTGCAGCGCAGAGAGTCGAGACCAGCTATTCCAAACTGCAAAACAGCTTAAAGAGAGTGGTAGTGTGGATCTTTTTAGGGCTGGGGTATGGAAGCCAAGAACGCGTCCAGACAGCTTTGAAGGTGTTGGAAAAGATGGGTTAATTTGGCTTCGCGAAATAAAAACTGCTCTCTCAATACCTGTAGCAGTTGAGGTTGCAAATGCTTCTCATGTAAACGATGCTCTAAAATTTGGTGTTGATGTGTTGTGGATAGGTGCAAGAACCTCTGCTAACCCTTTTGCAATGCAAGAGATTGCCGATTCTCTTGCTGGAGTTGACACTGTTGTCTTGATAAAGAACCCAATGAGTCCAGATCTTGAGCTCTGGACTGGAGCAATTGAGAGGGTAATGAGAGCAGGCGTCTTGCAAGTGGCAGCTATCCATCGTGGATTCTACACATTTGGCAAATCTACCTACCGCAATCCTCCCCTCTGGCAAATTCCGATCGATCTAAAAAAGAGATTTTCTAATTTACCACTAATATGCGACCCAAGCCATATGGGAGGCTCTTCGTTATTTCTAAAAGAGTTGTCGCAAAAGGCTATGGATTTAAATTACGACGGTTTGATGATTGAAAGTCACATCGATCCATCATCGGCGTTAAGTGACAAGCAGCAACAAATTACCCCTGTGGAGTTGAGGTCACTTATTGATGGGCTTGTCCTTCGCGACAAGGAGGCTGTAACTCAAAATGGTGTTTTGGGAGAGCTACGAACATTTATCGATTTGTGCGACGATCAGCTTTTAGACGTGTTGGAGAAGAGAATGGAGTTGGCGCGAAAGATTGGAGCTTACAAGAAGGAGAATAATCTTACAATTCTCCAAAATTCGAGGTGGGACGAGATTATTAATAGAGTTATAACAAAAGGAGAGCAAAGGGGAATCAGTCCAGGATGTGTTCACGAAGTATTTCGTTCAATTCACCAGGAGTCGATCAACCATCAGAATAATGTTATGAATAGCTATTGATAGTAGTATATTTTGTATCTTTCGGCACCGAACTTTATATTATGACTAAACATATATTAATTCTTGCAATATTGTTGCAACTCTGTGGTTGTACCACAAAACCTACTTTGGAAATCGACAAAGGCGTATCATTAGAATTGGCAAAACAGAGGGTGCTGTTGGTTAAAGATGTAAAATATAATCTCTCTTTTGTCGTTCCGTCTATCAAAGACTCTTCAATCAAGGCAAAGGAGACGATTAAATTCGTTTTGGAGAACAGAGAGTCTCTGTTACTTGATTTCTCAGAGGGCAGAGATTATTTAGATTCGATTGAGATAAATGGAGAGAGTGTCGATATTATCTATGAAAATGAGCATATTGTATTATCTGAAAAGTATCTGGAGAAGGGAGAGAATGTTGTAAAAATTCTCTTTACAGCCCCCGACAAATCTTTGAACAGGAACAACGAATATCTATACACTTTGCTTGTACCCGATAGGGCACGTTCTCTCTTCCCTTGCTTCGACCAGCCTAACATCAAAGCAAAATTCACCCTTCGCCTCTCCGTTCCTTTAGAGTGGGAGGTTGTCTCTAATGGTCAGATAGTTAATCAAAGTATTGAAGTTGAGAAAGGAGTTAGAATTTCTGAGTTCTCTGAGACTGAACCGCTTCCTACTTATCTTTTCTCTTTTGTGACAGGAAAACTGCAAAAGATAACAGAGGAGAGAGAGGGGAGATCGGTTACTTTGTATCACAGAGAGAGCGATGAACAGAAACAGCTTCAGTGCAAAACTATTTTAGATGAGGTCTTTGGCGCATTGAAATGGATGGAGGAGTACACTTCGATTAAGTATCCGTTTACGAAGTACGATTTGATTATTTTACCTGGCTTTCAATATGGAGGGATGGAACATGCGGGAGCTACTCTTTATGCAGACAGAACTATGTTTTTAGAACCCAATGCTACAAAAGACGACTTTATGTCGCGCTCGATGCTTATAGCTCATGAGACCGCTCATATGTGGTTTGGCGATTTGGTTACAATGAAGTGGTTCGATGATGTTTGGATGAAAGAGGTCTTTGCAAACTATTTTGCTTCTGAAATTGTTCGCCCAATTTATGGAGACATTAATCACGACCTTAACTTCTTGAACTCAAACTACACTCAAGCAGTATCTGAAGATAGAACTGATGGCTCAAATCCAATCAAACAGAATTTAGATAATTTATCGTATGCTGGTTTGGTGTATGGTAGTATAATTTACAATAAAGCTCCAATTGTGTTTAGAATGTTAGCCGAAAATTTGGGGCCCGATAAATTTAGGGCAGCTTTGACGGAGTATTTAAAAACATACTCATATTCAAATGCTGATTGGGATGATTTGATAGAGATCATCGGAAAACACTCTGAGCGTCCAATGGACGAGTGGAGCAGGGTGTGGATTAAGGAGAGGGGATTACCTAAAATTTCTATTACACATGTTTTCGACTCTCTTATCGTTGAGCAGGAGGATCTATTTGATAAAACACTGTTCAGAGAGCAAAAGGTGAGGGTAACTGCTTATGAACCAAAGAGTAATTGGGCTGTAATCAAAGATACAATTGTTGATCTATCTGGTAAGACTTTAAGGATTGCCGAAGTTAAAAGAGATGCAATTTTAATTGCAAATAGTGATGGAAAGTCTTATTGCATATTTACTCCAGACTCTACCGCCTTAGAGTATATGAAAAGCAAAATTGCACTAATAAAATCGAATGATTCCAAAAGTCAAATACTTAAATTTCAGATATTGTCTCAGCTCTACGAATCTGTTTGGCAAAGGAGTTTGTCTCCGGGTGATTTTCTAGAAGCTGTCTCTTCTTTGATTGTTAACGAGACAAATAAACAGATATTTAGTAGAGCGTTATCATATTCAGCCTCTGTCTGCACCTCTTTTGACGTTGACGCAGTTAGTCAAAAGGTTTTTGAGTTGTCGTTAATGAAGATTATCCAAAATGGGGAAAACCTTGATAATCGTGTTTCTGCCTTTAGAGTTCTTTCTGAATGTTGCAGGGAGGATAGGTCGATTGACTTTTTGGTTAATTGCTTTTTAAAACCAAACTCATCTCCTCTGAAGTTGTCAGAACGCGATTTAACTAGACTCTGTTATGAACTCTCTATTCGTCTTCCAGAGCGATTCGAAGAGTTTAAAGCTATTCAAAAAGAGAGAATTACTGGTGTTGATAGGCTTCGGGAATTTAACTATATAGTTCCAGCTGTCTCACCTATCTCTACCGTCAGAGATTCTGTCTTCAACTCATTTCTGAATCCTGCAAATAGAGAGATTGAGCCGTGGACTATCACATCGCTCTCTTACCTAAACCACTCTTTGCGCGATGAGGAGTCTGTTCGCTATCTCTCAAAAGCACTATTTTTACTACCCGAAATTAGAGAGACTGGAGATATTTTCTTTCCGCGTAACTGGTGCCGTGCGTTGCTATCGGGCCATAAATCGAAAGATGCTGCTAACGAAGTTCAGATATTTCTAAAACAGAATAGAGATATTAATCCGATGTTGGCTGGCAAGATTAAACAGAATTCGAAACATTTGATGCAATAGAGAGATGAAAAATCAGAAAAAAGCCATTATTCTCGGTCTCTTTGTTGTGATGTTCTGGGCAACTGTTGCAACAGCCTTTAAGATTGCTTTAGCTGAGACTGGGGTAATTCAGTTGCTAACTGTCTCTTCGTTGACGGCTGCAATTATCTGTCTCTTTGAATTGATTAGAACAGGGAAGCTAAAGTCAATTAAAGTATTTTATGGAAAAAGAGAGCTTCTTTTTGCTGCATTAGGTGGTTTGTTAAACCCGTTTCTCTATTATTTAGTTCTGTTTAAAGCCTATTCGTTGCTTCCTGCTCAAATTGCTCAGCCACTGAATTACTCATGGCAAATTGTGCTTATTCTTTTTATGGCTCTGTTTTTTAAGCAGAAAATTAGAGGTGTGCAATTTATAGGTCTCTTTGTGAGTTTTGCTGGTATTATAATGCTCTCCCTTAATTCAAACGCTTCGGCTGAGGGGTCGTTATCTACTTTGGGGATCTTCCTTGCTCTGGGCAGTGCATTCATTTGGGCATCTTATTGGATTTTAAAGATGAAGGAGACTTCGGATCCAGTCGCTAGTCTCTTTATGAATTTTCTTTTTGGTTCTCTCTATTTAATTGTTTTAATGATTATTACTGGAGTTGAACTGCCAAATCTCAAGGCTATCTTAGCCTCAGTTTATGTTGGGACTTTCGAAATGGGGCTAACCTTTATCTTTTGGATCAAAGCTTTGAATCTAGCAACCAATAGAGTAGCCTTAACTCAAATAACATATCTGTCACCTGCGCTCTCTTTGATTTTAATTGTACTCGTGCTTGGTGAACCATTTACACTTCTGACAGTCTTGGGCTTAGCATCAATAACAGCTGGGATTATAATCTCTACATATCAAAAAAAGAGTTGAGTTAATTTGGTATTTACGAAATTGTGGCTATATTTGCAGTCCCAAAAAATGGTACCCTGGCCGAGTGGTTAGGCACCGGTCTGCAAAACCGTGAACAGCAGTTCGAATCTGCTGGGTACCTCAAAAAAAGGGTAGCTAAAACAAAGTTTTAGTTACCCTTTTTCATTACCACCTTCCTTCTTCCACTCTATCTCACTTCCCTTCAATCTCATATCCTCACTTATTCACTTACTCTCTTTTCTTTTTCACTTTCTCTTTCACTTTCTCTTTCTTACCATAACTGTTAACTGAAAGAATATCAAGGCGTTTTGCATTTCCCGTCAGACTATGGGTAGTCTGCCAGAAACCTCCTGGCCTGCATGTATTTGCAAAACGTTCAGATAATTAATAATATAGATCTTGAGATATTATAGACATAAATTGTAATGACTTGTTCAGAAGATACATATATTTTATTGGGCTTAATTCGGGCATAACTTCTCGATTATAATGGTGCTTCGCAAGTTAAGTGCTCAGCAGAGCTTCGCGGAAAATGGT
>JASDTB010000001.1:0-39943 GCA_041441455.1 Bacteroidales bacterium | reverse complement strand
TAAGATCGAAATTTTTAAGTTAGTTTCAAAAACCTAAATGACTGTATGTGAGATGATTTTGAAAAAGTCTGGCAGACTACCTATAGTCTGACGGAAAATGCAAAACGCCTTGATATTCTTTTAGTTAGCGTTGAGGGCGAGAAATTCAGGAAGAGAGTAAGAACGTGAAAAAGAGAAAAAATAGATTTAAAAAGGTGAAAAAGAGAAAAGAGAAAAAGAAGAAAGTAGATTTAAAAAGATGAAAAAGAGAAAGGGTAACTAAAAATCTCTTTTTAGTCACCCTCTTTATTTTGATTCTAATGTGTAATTAGAGTTTTCTCTTAATCTCAACAATTGTGTATGCTTCGATGATGTCTCCGAGTTTGATGTCGTTAAATCCATCTACGTTCAAACCGCAATCGTAACCTGATTGTACCTCCTTAACATCGTCTTTGAATCTCTTAAGGGATCCCAATAGACCAGTGTAGATAACAATGCCATCGCGGATAACTCGGATTTTTGCATTTCTGATTAGCTTACCCTCTTTAACCATACAGCCGGCAATTGTACCAACCTTAGAGATCTTGAAGGTTTCGCGAACTTCGGCAGTTGCAGTAATCTCCTCTTTCTCCTCAGGCGCAAGCATACCTTCGATACCACTTTTAACCTCGTTGATTGCATCGTAGATAATTGAGTACAAGCGAATTTCAATCTCCTCTTTTTCAGCTAATTTTCTTGCATTAGCAGAAGGTCTGACCTGGAAGCCTATGATAATAGCATTTGATGCTGCAGCAAGCAGAACGTCAGATTCCGAAATAGCACCAACTGCTTTATGAATTACATTAACATGAACTTCATCAGTTGAGAGTTTGATTAATGAGTCGGACAATGCCTCGATTGAACCATCCACGTCACCTTTCACAATGATATTAAGTTCTTGGAAGTTTCCAATCGCAATACGACGTCCAATCTCTTCAAGTGTAATATGTTTCTGAGTCTTCAATCCTTGAATTCTCAATAATTGCTCTCTCTTGTTGGCGATGTCTTTTGCCTCTTTTTCATCAGCCATAACGTTAAATACCTCACCAGCTGCAGGAGCTCCATTCAACCCTAAAATTGATACAGGAGTAGATGGACCTGCTTCGATAACTTTTTGACCACGTTCATTGAACATCGCCTTAACTTTACCCATATAGTGACCACACAACATTACATCACCAATGCGAAGTGTCCCCGCATGGATAAGAATAGTTGCCAGGTATCCTCTACCTTTATCTAGTGAAGATTCAATTACTGTTCCGACAGCTCTCTTTTTAGGATTAGCTTTAAGGTCAAGCATCTCAGACTCTAAAAGAACTTTTTCAAGAAGTTTGTCGATGTTCAAACCTTTTTTAGCAGAGATCTCTTGGCACTGATATTTACCACCCCAGTCCTCTACAAGCAAGTTCATGTTGGCAAGTTGCTCTTTAATCTTCTCGGAGTTTGCACCAGGCTTATCAATCTTGTTAATTGCAAAGATCATTGGTACACCAGCCGCTTGCGCGTGGTTGATAGCCTCTCTTGTTTGAGGCATCACTGCATCGTCAGCTGCTACAATGATGATTGCGATATCTGTAACCTTGGCACCCCTTGCACGCATCGCTGTAAACGCTTCGTGACCAGGAGTATCCAGGAATGTAATTTGTCTTCCATTTTCTAACCTTACGTTGTAAGCTCCAATATGTTGAGTGATACCACCTGCTTCCCCAGCGATTACATTCGCTTGACGAATATAGTCCAAAAGTGAAGTTTTACCATGGTCAACGTGTCCCATTACAGTAACAATAGGAGGACGAGTTACCATCTCTTCGTCAGTGTCTGGATCCTCTTGGATTGCTCCTTGGATATCAGCTGTAACGAATTCGATAGTGTAACCGAACTCTTCTGCAACAAGTACAAGTGCTTCGGCATCTAGTCGTTGGTTGATTGATACCATCAGACCAAGGTTCATACAAGCTTCGATAACTTTTGTAACAGGTACATCCATCATTACTGACAAATCGTTTACAGTTACAAATTCAGTTACTTTCAAAACGCTGCTTGTTAAATCTTGCATCTCCTGCTCTTCGATCATCTTTTGACTGGCAAGATCTCTCTTATCTTTACGATACTTAGCACTCTTTGTCTTACCCTTGCCTTCAATCATTCTGGCATAGGTCTCTTTAATTTGTCTTTGTACTGCATCCTCGTCAACTTCAGTCCTTACTGGTTTAAATTTCTCTTTAACCTTAGGATTGTTGTTAGGGCGATTGTGCTGATTTTGACCTTGGTTATGTCCTTGGTTTTGATGGTGCCCAGAGTTTTGTTGGTTTCCACCACTGTTTCCACCTTGTCTTTGCGGATTGTTGTTGTTTCTGTTTGGACCACCACCTTGGTTACTACCTTTTTGAGGTCTGTTTTGGTTGTTCAATGCACCCTCTTTATTCACATCAACCTTCTCTTTGGTCTTGTGAATTCTCTCTCTCTTACCTTTGTGCTGCCCACCTGAGTGTTTAGTTGATGGATCTGGTTTCTTCTTTTCAAACTGAGACAAGTCTATTGTTCCACTTATCTTCGGGCCGGTTAGTTTCTCAACTCTGGTCTCGATGTGTTCAATAACATTAACTGCCGGTTGTTCAGGCGCAGGCTGAATATTCTTCTCTGCCTGGGCTTGAGGTTTTGCTGGAGCTTGAGGGAGGGGCATCTCTGTAGTCTTTTTTTCTTGTATTTGTTGTTTATTTTCTTGCGCAGGTTGGGCGGCTTTAGGCTTATTGATTGTGTTCAAATCAATCTTGCCAATAATTTTAGGCTCATCTACCTTAGGTGTAGGTTGAGTCTGTTGCGGCGTTTTTTCTTCTTGAGATTGAACAGCTTTAACTGTTGATTGCGCACTTTGTGTCTGTTGATTCGATTGTGCAACAGGTTGCTGAGCAGCTTGTGTTACAGTCTGAGGTTCAGGTTGTGGCACTTTTTGTTGCTCTAAAATTTGAACGGGCTGCTGATCTCGTTTTTGAATCGACTCTTGCACCGTATTTTGTGTAGTCTGTTGTGCTGGGTTTTGAACAGCTTCTTTAACCGGACTTTGAGTCGGTTGTTGTACTGGGTTTTGTACTTGCTGTACTGGCTGTTGAACAGGACGCGAAGGTTTGTCAAGATCTATCTTGCCGACAATCTTAGGAGTGGGAGGCTCTACTAATGTTGTCTTGATAAAGACCTCTTTAACAGGAGTTTCATCATCGCTATCTTCGTCTTTGTGAGCGTCACTTTTCTCAGTGATGTCCTTAACCTTAATTGCTACTTTCTTAGATTGCTCTTTGATAAGTTGTTCTTTTCCAAATTCTTTTTGGATAAGAGCATAGGTCTCGGGAGATAGTTTTGTGGCAGGTGAAGCCTCTATCTCTATCTTTTTGCTTTTTAGGAAATCAATTAGGGTACCCATCCCGATGTTGAACTCCTTCAGTACTCGGTTTACTCTGATGTTTTCGTTTACTGTCATGTTTTACCTCCCTTTTTAAATTGAACTATTCAAATTCTGATCTCAGAATCTTTTGTACTTCTATTACTGTCTCTTCTTCAAGATCTGCCCTTCTTACTATTTCAGAAACAGGAATTGCAAGTACGCTCTTTGCTGTGTCGCATCCGATGCCTTTTAAAGCAACGATTACCCAATCCTCAATCTCATCGCTAAATTCGCTAAGCAATACATCTTCCTCATCCTCATCGATTTCTCTAAATACATCGATCTCCATTCCAATCAACATACCTGCTAGCTTAATGTTACTTCCTCCCTTACCAATAGCAAGAGAAACTTCTCCAGGTTTCAAATAAACGCCAACACGTTTTTCTTCGTCGTTAACTTTTATTGAGGATATTTTTGCAGGACTTAATGCTCTTTGAATTAAAAGCTGAATATTTGATGTCCAGTTAATAATGTCTATATTTTCATTTCTTAATTCTCGTACGATGCCATGAATTCTAGAACCTTTTACCCCAACGCATGCTCCAACTGGGTCAATTCTTTCATCATATGACTCTACTGCTACTTTTGCTCTTTCACCTGGCATTCTTACAATCTTCTTAATTGTAATCAAACCATCGAAAATCTCAGGAACCTCTTGTTCAAATAGTCTTTCCAAAAATACGGCAGATGTTCTTGACAAGATAATTACAGGAGTATTATTGCGCATGTCAACTTTCGAAACAACAGCTTTTACCGAATCACCTTTTCTGAAAAAGTCCGATGGAATCTGCTCAGTTTTTGGGAGAAGAAGTTCATTGCCCTCTTCATCCATTACTAGCACCTCTTTCTTCCATACTTGGTAAACTTCGCCGACAATAATTTCACCGGTCTTATCCTTATACTTGTTGTAGAGGTTGGCTTTTTCAATGTCCATAATTCTACCCGAAAGATTTTGGCGTAGATTGAGAATACCCCTTCTGCCAAAGCTTGCAAGCTTGAATTCTTCGGTATATTGCTCGCCAACTTCGTAAGAGTCGTCAATTTTCGATACCTCTGCAAGAGATATTTGAGTGTTCGGATCTTCTACAACTTCAACCACCTCACGGTTTCTCCAAATTTCAAAATCACCTTTGTCTATATTGATGATAATATCGAAATTATCGGCAGAGCCGTACATCTTAATGAGTTGAGAACGGAAAATGTCTTCCAAAACGCTCATCATCGTCGGACGGTCAATGTTTTTTAGCTCCTTAAACTCAGCAAACGTGCTGATTAAATTTAACCCTTCCATATTAGGTAAACTCTTTAAATTATCTGAAATTAATAAATGGCTTTGTTGATTTTATCTCTTCGTACTTATAAGTCTCTTTTACTGCGATTCTCTCCCTCTTTTTCTTGCCTTCTACTTTTACAAGTTTTTCGTATCCAACAGTAATTTGCTCTTGTGTAGCATCTTCCAAAACAGCTACAATTTTACCTCCGCTTTTAAGAACTATTTCAACCTCTTGTCCTTTGAACTTTAAGTATTGGCGTAGTACTTTAAATGGTTGATCCAGACCGGCAGAAGTAACTGTAAGAGAGTAGTCTTCCTCCTCTCTGTTCAGCCCAGCCTCAATGATGTGACTTAAATCTACACAATGTTTGATATCTACATTTTGATCGGATTCTATTGCCACCTCAATGTCATTCTCTTGGTTGATTGAGATATCCACCAAAAATAGTCCGTTATCTTCGAGATATTTCTCGGTAAGATTGCTGATTATGTCTTTGCTTATCATAAAAGTAATTATGAAATAAGGGGACTAGCCGTCCCCTTATATCGTTTGCTCTAAATCGGTACAAAAGTAATCAATTCTGTTGAAAATACAAAATTTCCGATTAAAAAAGTTAAATTTACGGCATGATTAAGACAGGCAAAATTATCAATGATCCGGTACAAGGCTTTGTCTCTATACCGGAAGGGCTAATTTCGGGACTGGTACAGCACCCATATTTTCAAAGACTTCGCGATATTAAGCAGCTAGGTCTAACAAATCTTGTTTATCCTGGAGCATCGCATTCAAGACTCTCTCATGCATTAGGTGCAATGCATTTAATGAATGAGGCATTAACTACTCTCTCTGCAAAAGGGGCAGAGATCACCTCCGAAGAGTGGGAGGCAGCACTTGTAGCAATTCTTCTGCATGACATCGGACATGGTCCATTTAGCCACGCATTAGAATATGCAATCGTAAAGGATGTCTCTCACGAAGAGATCTCTCTAAAGATTATGAATGAACTAAATAAGTCATTCTCTGGCTCTCTCGATTTAGCAATGAGTGTATTCGAAGGTACTTATCATAAAAGTTTTCTGCATCAACTCGTTTCAAGTCAGCTAGATGTTGATCGATTAGACTATCTTAAACGAGATAGCTTTTTTTCTGGAGTAGCCGAGGGTATGATTGGTATTGAGCGAATTTTGAAGATGATGTATGTACACGACAATAATCTTGTAATTGAGTCGAAAGGAATCTATTCAGTAGAAAAATTCCTAATATCAAGACGCTTGATGTATTGGCAAGTTTATCTTCACAAGACAGTTGTAGCAGCAGAACAGCTTCTGATTCAAATTTTAAAAAGAGCAAGATATTTGTGTGAGAATGGATGTAAGCTCTCTGGTTCTCCTGCACTAATCTACTTTTTAAGCTAAAGGCAATCTGTAGATTTTACGGATAAGGACTTAATGATGTTTACAAGATTAGACGATAGCGATATAATGTCAGCAGTAAAGCAATGGCAATTTTCTAATGATAAAATATTAGAAAATCTTTGTAAAATGCTTACATCAAGAAGACTTCCAAAAATTACACTATCTCGTGAACCATTTTTGCCCGAAGTTATCGAGCAGGAGAGAATGGATGCATGCTCAAGATGGCAGTGTGAAATGGATGAAGTTGGATATTATGTTCAAAGCTCAGCTGTTGCAAATAAGGGATACGATTCCGATAACGAAGAGATAAGAATATACTCTAAAAACGGAACTTCAGATAATATATTCGACATTTCGGACATGTTGTCGGCAAAGGCGTTTTCTCAAATCACCAAAAAATATTTTCTTTGCACCGCAAAATAGATAAAAGAATGGAACTTACCGCACAAACAATATCAGATCATCTTGGAGGAGAGATAGTTGGAGATTCCCAAATCAAAGTAAACTCCGTAGCTAGAATTGAGCAAGGCAAACCAGGCAATCTATGCTTTCTTGCTAATCCAAAGTATGAACAATATCTCTATACTACTAAAGCGAGTATAGTATTGATTAATAAAAGTTTTGAACCAACTGCGCCAGTCAGTTCTACTCTGATTAAAGTTGATGATGCATACCAAGCAATTGCATCACTATTGGATCTGTTCAATACTTTAAAAGCTCAACAAAAGAGTGGAAGATCATTCTCTGCAAAGATTGCATGGAGTGCAAAGATCGGAAAGAAGGTTTATGTTGGGGCACACTCTTATGTTGGAAAAAAATCTGTAGTAGGAGAGGGAAGTCAAATTTATCCACAAGTTTATATTGGAGAGTTTGTTACTATAGGAAAAAACTGTATCTTATATCCTGGAGTTAAGATTTATGCTGGATGTAAAATTGGAGATAATTGCATCCTTCATTCAAATGTAGTAATAGGTTCAGATGGTTTTGGATTCGCGCCAACTCCAGATGGAAGTTATAAGAAGATACCTCAGACAGGAAATGTTGTCATTGAAGATAATGTTGAGATTGGTGCAAATACAGTTATCGACAGAGCTACAATGGGATCAACTGTTATTGAGAAAGGGGTAAAACTAGACAATTTAATTCAAATTGCACATAATGTGGTAGTTGGATCAAATACGGTGATGGCAGCTCAGTGCGGAATAGCAGGTTCAACAAAAATTGGCAAGAACTGCATGTTTGGTGGACAAGTTGGAATTGCCGGACACTTAACGATTGCTGACAATACAAAAATTGGAGCCCAAGCAGGAATAATGAGTAACATCAAAGAGGAGGGAAAGACACTCCTTGGCTCACCAGCGCTAGATGCAAAGGAGTACATGAAGGCATATTCTATATTCCGCAAATTACATAAAAGTTAACATTATTTTTATATCTTTGCCGAGTTAAACAGTTAATTAAAAACTATGCAAATTAAGCAACAGACTCTTAAACAGACATATACATTCAAAGGAAAAGGGTTGCATACAGGTCTTCAGGTGACAATGAATCTACACCCTGCTCCCGAAAATCATGGAATTAAATTCCAAAGGACCGACCTCGAAGGCGAACCAATAATGGATGCAGTAGTTGATTACGTAACTACAACCTCCAGAGGAACTACACTAGAGAGTGGCCCAATCAAGATTTCTACAATTGAACATATTCTTTCTGCTTTAAGTGGTCTTGGTGTAGACAATGCTCTTATTCAACTTGATGCTCCCGAAGCTCCAATTTTGGACGGAAGTGCGAAATACTATGCCGAGGCAATCTGCAAAGATGGATTAGAAGAGCAAAATGCCGACAGAAAGTACTTCGAAATAAAAGAGAAAATCTATTATAAAGACGAAAAAACTGGAGCAGAGATAACTATTCTTCCAGATGATAAATTTTCTATCGATTTGATGATAGACTTTAACTCTAAAGTTTTAGGACATCAATATGCAAGATTCACAAATGAGACAGACTATGCTGCCGAAATTGCTCCTTGCAGAACATTTGTCTTTTTCCATGAATTAGAACCACTATTTAAGAACAATCTAATCAAAGGAGGCGATTTGCAAAACGCAATCGTTATCGTAGAAAATCAAGTTCCACAAGAGGAGCTAGACAGACTTGCAGATTTATTCCATACTCCTAAATTAGAGAGAATTCCTTCTGGATATTTAAATCATTTAGAACTTCGTTTCTCAAATGAGTGCGCAAGACATAAACTTTTAGATGTGATTGGCGATTTCGCACTTATTGGATTCCCTATAAAAGGAAAGATAATTGCTAATAAGTCTGGACATCAGATAAACACAATAGTAGCAAAAATCATCAGAAAAGCGGCAAAAGATCAAGCTGCTAACTATATTCCTGTTTACGATCCAAATGCAGAACCAGTTGTTGATATCAACGGTATTAAAAAACTTTTGCCTCACCGTCCACCGTTCTTGATGGTTGATCGTATTACTGAGATGTCGGCAGAGAGAGTAGTTGGCGTGAAGACAATTGGAGTGAATGAAGGATTTTTCGTTGGTCACTTCCCAGAGGAGCCTGTTATGCCAGGAGTTCTAATGGTTGAAGCTATGGCACAGGTGGGTGGTATCTTAGTGCTTTCTGGAGTTGACGAACCTGAAAAGTACTCTACATATTTTGCCAAAATTGATGGTGTTAAATTCAAAAAGAAAGTGGTACCTGGAGATGTTTTGGTTATTAAAATGGTGTTAACTGCTCCATTAAGAAGGTCTATCGTGAGCATGCGTGGCGAAGTTTACGTCGGCAATACAATGGTTTGCGAAGGTGATCTAATTGCTCAAGTAATTAAAAACAAATAATATTATATGGATAACGCATTTGTACATCCTAATGCAAAAATAGGCGCAAACGTCAAGATCGAACCTTTTTCATATATAGCTGAAAATGTTGAAATTGGAGAGGGAACTTGGATTGGTCCTAACGTAACCATTATGGATTATGTTAAGATTGGAAAAAATTGCAAAGTATTTCCTGGAGCTGTAGTTGGAGCAATCCCTCAAGATTTAAAATTCAGAGGAGAGATCTCTTATGTAGAGATTGGTGACAACACAATGATCAGAGAGTGCGCTACAATCAATAGAGGAACTGAAGCAAGCGGAAAAGCTAAAACAACAGTTGGAAATAACTGTATGATTATGTCTTACGCGCACGTTGCACATGATTGTAATGTTGGCAACAATGTAATTTTAGTAAGTTATGTTGGCCTAGCAGGAGAAACCGAAGTAAACGATTTCGCAATCATAGGTGGACACTCAGCTGCTCACCAATTCTCAAAAATTGGTGCACATGCAATGCTTTCTGGAGGTTCCATGATTGGAAAAGATGTTCCTCCTTACGCTCTAGCAGGTCATCGTCCATTAGCTTTTGCTGGTATCAACTTAGTAGGACTTCGCAGAAGAGGATTTACAAATGAGCAACTTGAGCAAATCCGCGACATTTATAGAGTAATTTATCAAAGCGGACTTAATATCAGTGATGCTTGTGCCAAAGTAGAAGCTGAATTTGCTGAAACTGCCGAAAAGAAAACAATACTTGATTTTATTAAATCTTCGAAAAGAGGAATTATTAAGGGAAGTACAGATTCTATCGAAGAGTAACAATAATGTGTGATTCTGTTCTTCTTACTACTGCTTATCTTCCTCCATTGGAATATGTTGCCTTGATTGCAAAGCACAAAACAGCAGTTATTGAGAAGTTCGAAAATTACCAAAAACAATCTTACAGGAGCCGTTGTCACATTCTTAGTGCCAACGGCCCTCTTAGTTTAACAATACCTGTAGTAAGAACTGAGGGTACGCAAATTCCTATTCAAGATGTAAGGATAGACTATTCAAAAGATTGGCAAAAACAACATTGGAAAGCAATAGTCAGTGCGTATAAATCATCCCCATTTTTCGATTATTACATGGATGACTTTGAACCATTTTTTAGTCAGACAAATAAGTCTCTTATAGAATTTAATACAGATCTACTTAAGCTTGTTCTTGATTTATGTAGTATTAAAGCTGATATTACATTCACTGAACAATTCCAACTAGAAGCGGTGAATGATTACAGATTCTCAATTCATCCAAAAAAAGTGTTGCCTGATATAAAAGAGAAAGGGCGATACTATCAAGTATTCGCCCCTAAATTTGGATTTACACCAGGACTATCTGTAATTGATCTTCTATTTAACGAAGGACCTGACTCACTGTCGTACCTAAGGTGTAAAAAGTAAATATCTGCTTTTAGAATCTAAATCCAATTGTAAACATAAGTTTTATTCTAGAATCATCAAGAGTACCAATTGGTGCTCTTTGACTTCCAGCATCGCTGTAGAGCTTAAAGTCCTCTGTCGACAATCTTCTTTGAAGCGCAAAGTCTGCAAATACTCCAGATTTGCCAATAAAACCTAAACCTGCAGAAACGTAATGTAAATCACTTCCAGCATTTTTATCAGGATTTTGATAATAAGAATATCCACCTCTCACTGCAAACCCTTGCATTGGCTTGATTTCTATACCTAATCTTGCATTGTTTACTGCTTTGTAGTTGTTTTTAATCTGATCATTCTCGAAATTGAATGCAGTTTTGTCTCCATTACTTCTCAAACGAGCCGTAGAGTAATCAACAAATTCATAATCAGCAGAGATTAAACCATAATTGCCTAATGTGTAAGCGATACCAGCATTTAATCTTAAAGGAGTACTCAAATTATAGTTATACTCTCCAATTGGAGACGATATTGGAATTGTATATCCATCAGAATATGCTGCAAAGATTGTCTCATCCCACTCATCATTCATAGCATACCATGTCGGAGTTGAAATACTTGCACCAATTCTAAGTCCATCAGCTGGTAGTGCAATAATACCCGCTTTTATATTAAGACCAACACCAGTAGTTTTTTGGCGATATGTATGCTTGAATTCTGAAAATTTAGAAGTAAAATTTGCAGGATTAACTGCCTTCTCTGAGTATTGTTGATAATCATCATAACTTAGACTTTGAAGACCTAAGTTAAATCCAATAAATAGATTGTCTGAGATTTTACCACCCATATTGATAATTGCTTCAGATACATTTCCAGTACTCTCTCTAACAAAATTTTGTCTTAATGGACCACCAATTACAATATTAAGACCTGATAGATTTTCAGTTGCAGCTTTATAGTCCCTTCCTGAATCAGGTAAAGTATCCAGAAGATTACTGTTCCATGCTAAAATTGCTCTCCAAGGAGCAGTGCTTCTTCTGAATGGATCATAAGTATTTGTAATGTCCATACTTTTAGCATGAATGCCCGAAATGTTATTTGCTAAAGAAGATAACCAGCTTGATTTATCTGTTTCTCCTGCAACAGACATTCTGTGAGAGAAGTCATTTACTTTGTTGATAGCAAAAGCAAAATTAAAAGTAGCTTCTCCTTTTTTACGGTATTTTGGATTCGGAGCAAACACAACACCTAATCCTGATAAGCCAAAACGTGTAATATTATCATCCTTCTTAGTAGAAAGATAATTAACGGAGCTATTATTGAACGATAGACTAGGAGCTATGAACACTTCTGAATAACGGTAAATTCCCGATGCTGCAGGGTTGATAGCTAATGATCCCAAATCTCCACCTAGTGCTGTAAATGCATTACCCATCGCAACTGTTCTTGCTGAACCTTCGTAAAAATTTTGCGAAAATTTAATTGCATCTTGTGATGATTGGGCAAATAGCGTGACTGACAATGCTATTGCTGCTAATGTCGAAAATATCTTTTTCATCTTATTTAAATTGATGTATATTAATTATTTAACATTATCTTCTGTAAACAGATCCTCCTCCGCTAGAAGATGAAGAGCTGCTCGATGAGCTAGAAGATGAGTTGGATGAACTGCTAGATGAACTACTACTACTTGAGCTAGATGATGACCCGTAGTTGCTAGAACTAGATTCATAAGATCCAGAACGGCTATATCTTGTAGATGAGCCAGATGATGACCCCTGATAAGATCTGCTACCAGATGAGTTTTCTGAGCTTTGGTAAGACGATCTTCTATACGAAGAGTTCTCACTACTTCTAGAAGAACTACTACTCTGATACTGTCCGCTAGAGTATCCACTATTTCCAGAGTCTCTTCTGTAGGTACTTCCAGAATAGCTGCCTCTATTGTTGTCAGGTCTGCTTATGCCACTAGTTTGTTGGATTGATCCCCCATTAGTTCTTTGGTATGAACCTCCAGATCTTGCTCCAGAATAGTAACCATTGTCGGTATTATTGTAATCACCTCTTTTTCCGTAGTAATAGTCACTAGAATTTCTACCATAATAATTTCCATAATAGTAGTTATTGTCATAGTACGGATAATGATGTGGGTAGTTATATCCATATCTGTCTCCATACCATCCATAATTCCAATCGTACCATGGATTATACCATGAATAAGCCCAATAATCTTGATAACGATAATAATCGTAGTAGCCATAGTATCCCCAGCGATTGTATCGATAATACCAAGGAGAATATGCATATCTCCATGATCTATACCACCAAGGATTTCCAAAATAATAATAGTCGTCTAAATCGATATTCAAATTAAAGGTGTAAACAGGTCTGTCGAATTTACGAAGTCTCTCTTCGTATGATTCAGATCTGTCAACAATTACATAAGTCCCTTCTCCCACAACATCAATGTTGGCAACCCCATTGGAGTCAACATAAACAGTGTCAGAATAGCTGTTGTTGTATCTGTACTGTTTTGTCTTCTTTTTAAGAAAAGCAAGTTCATTGTCAGGTGTAGCGTCCTGAGCAGAAGCGAGATACTTCTCTGGTTTAGAGGAGTCATAAATAGCATCTTCGGTGTGCGATGCAGTGTAGGTTGAGGTTCCGCAAGATCCGATAACTAGGCTTAGTGATACTAAGGCTAAAATTTTGTTTTTCATACTACACCTCCTGTGTTTTAAATTATTTTGTATTTTTGTGCCGTTTAAAGCAAATATAGTCAAAAATCGTACCATTTACAATTTACTTATAGGTATTTACAAATTTAGAAGAACAATGGCAAAAGAAGTTAAAAGCAAAGAGGAGAATTATTCGGTTTGGTATAATAATTTAGTGACAAAAGCAGACCTTGCTGAGAATTCGGCAGTTAGGGGTTGCATGGTTATTAAACCATACGGATATGCAATTTGGGAGAAGATGCAAGCTCAACTAGACAAAATGTTTAAAGAGACTGGACATCAAAACGCATATTTCCCGTTGTTCATCCCCAAATCGTTTCTTAGCAAAGAGGCAGAACATGTAGAAGGATTCGCAAAGGAGTGTGCCGTTGTGACACATCATCGTTTGATGACTAATCCAAATGGCCCTGGAGTAGTAGTGGATCCAGATGCTAAGTTAGAAGAGGAGCTTGTTGTAAGACCTACATCAGAGACAATCATTTGGAATACATATAAAAACTGGATTAAGTCTTATCGTGATCTTCCGTTGCTTATCAACCAATGGGCAAATGTCGTAAGATGGGAGATGCGTACACGACTTTTCCTAAGAACAGCTGAGTTCCTTTGGCAAGAGGGACACACTGCTCACTCAACAAAAGAGGAGGCAATTGAGGAGACTGAGAGAATGGTAAGAGTATATGAGACTTTTGCTAAAGAGTTCATGGCTTTGCCTGTAATCGTAGGTAAGAAGACAGCTAGCGAGAGATTTGCAGGAGCATTGGATACTTTATGTATCGAGGCTATGATGCAAGATGGAAAAGCACTTCAAGCTGGAACGTCTCACTTTTTGGGTCAAAACTTTGCAAAGGCGTTCGATGTGCAATTTGCAAACAAAGAGGGTGGATTAGAATATGTATGGGCAACCTCATGGGGAGTTTCGACTCGCTTGATGGGTGCTCTTATTATGGCACATAGCGATAATAATGGATTAGTACTTCCTCCAAAATTAGCTCCTATTCAAGTTGTGATGGTTCCGATTTTCAAAACACAGGAGGAGAATGATAAAATTGTGTCTTCGATGAAGGAGATTGGAAAATCTTTGACATCTATGGGTATCTCATTTAAAATAGACGATCGCGACAATTTAAGATCAGGATTCAAGTTTGCGGAGTGGGAACTTAAAGGAGTTCCAGTTCGTATTGCAATTGGTCCAAGAGATATGGAGAATGGGACTGTTGAATTAGCAAGACGCGATAATCTTACTAAAGAGATTGTAAAAGCTGAGGGTGTTGCTGAAACCATCAAGAATCTTCTCGAAGATATTCAACAAAATATCTATAATAAGGCATACGACTTCCGCGAGAATAACACTGTTAAGGTTGACGACTTTGAGACTTTCAAAGCGAGAATTGAAGAGGGAGGATTCCTTCTTTGCCACTGGGATGGAACAGCAGAGACAGAGGAGGCAATTAAGAACGAAACAAAAGCTACAATCAGATGTATACCATTTGACTCTCCAGAAGAGGAGGGAAAATGTATCTATTCTGGTAAACCTTCCAATAGAAGAGTTATATTTGCAAGAGCATACTAATTTAATATTTAATACACAATTATGGCATCTGACTTACCGTCCCGACAGCAGGAGATTCTCGACGGACTAAACAACAAATCACAGATTAAACAGAGAGTTTATACTCAAACTCTCGACATGTTCGGGACTCTCAAAGAGATTCTAAACGAGATGAGTAACGACATGAACGACCTTCTGGAGAGTACAAACGACAGAAGAGAAGTTTCAAAAGACAAAAGAGTAAGGCTAGAGTATAGAGACAGAGGAAAATTTGAGGCAGAGCTTAAATTTGCCGATGATGTCCTTATCTTCAGCATGCACTCCGACGTCTTCCAGTTCGACCGCGACCACTCCATTTGGAACAGTAGTTTTGTCAAAGAGGACCCTAATAACTCCTATTGTGGAATAATCAGTGTCTATAACTTTCTCTCTGACTCTCTTAAATACAACAGAGAGCAGGACCTTGGGTACCTAGTTGCCAGAATATTCGTCAATAAAGACAAATATTTTTTAGTAGAGGGTAAAAGACAAAAAAATAAGTCTGTCTCCTCTTTTGGTAAAAAGGAGCTAGGGAGAGATGAGCTAGTTGCAATCGTTGAAACAGCTATTCTCTACACAATGTCTTTCGACCTTTTAGTCCCTCCTTACGACCTAGTGAAGGTGGCAAGCGTTGAGCAGATCAATGATAAAATAGAGAGTACTAAGTTGCAGACAGGTAAGAGAATGGGATATAAGTTTAATTCCGACGATATTTTGGAACAATGATGTTGAAATCGATAAATTTCTCAAAACGCAGCATATTTATTTTTGCTCTTTTTATGGTGGTTGCTTCTGTAAAGATGTCAGGCCAACAAAAATTGAGTAAGTTATCTGCGTCAAATGAAATGATCGTTGTACTTGCATCACAATTCAAAGTAGAGGATCCGACAATAGTAAAACCTGCTGTAAGACGATGGACAAAAGGGGTTTTTACTCAGTTAGGATTTTCACAAGTTTCGCTCTCAAATTGGGCTGCCGGAGGCTACTCTTCGGTAGCTCTAAATACATATATAAATTTCTACGCCAACTATACCTACGAAAAGATGTTTTGGGAGAACAGAGTTCAAGTTGCATATGGCTTTGTTGAATCCTTTGGCGACAGATATAGAAAAAGTGATGATAAACTTATCATCGATAGTAAAGTAGGATACAAGGCAGTAGATAAAGTCTTCATGTCTGCCTTTTTTAACTTTAGGTCACAATTTTCCCCTGGATTTAACTATCCTTCGGGAAAGCCGATACAATTAGTCTCTGTATTTATGGCTCCTGGTTACATCTCGCTTGGTGTGGGTATGGACTATAAGCCTATTCCTCAATTAAGTGTGAACTTTTCTCCTCTAGCTAGTAATTTAGTTGTTGTTGAAAATCCAAGTCTGAGAGTGAAATATGGAAATAGAATTGATCAACCGGTGAAATTGGAGCTGGGTGCTCAGCTTAAAGTTGATTATAAGCATCAAGTAATGAAAAATGTAAATGTAAACTCGACAATGACTCTATTCTCTGATTTCTTAGGGACAGTGAGTAATGTCAAAGTCAATTGGGAGAGTATGATAGATGCTAAAATCAATAAGTTTATCTCTGCGAACATAAGAACCACATTGATATACGACGATGAGATTCTCATTGCCAATAAAGAGGGTGAGATAGCTCCTCGTGTTCAGTTTAAGGAGATCTTCTCACTTGGATTTGCCTATACATTCGGAAATTTTAAGAAGTAATATAATTTGATCTCGAGATTCATACATAATCTCAGATCCTTGACCGACAATAAGCTCGACTCAAGGTTTCTTCTGGCTGTAAGCGGGGGAGCAGACTCTATGTGTCTTGCATCTCTGTTTTATATGGCTGGGTTTGCAGACAAAATTACTTTGGCTCATGTGAATTTTAAATTAAGAGGAGAGGAGAGCGATGGAGATGAGAGGTTTGTTGAAAAGTGGTGCGAAGAGAGAGGGGTGAAATTTTTTAAAACATCATTTGATACTTATGAATACGCTCATCAGCAGTCTATTTCAACTCAAATGGCTGCCAGAGACTTGAGATACTCATGGTTTGAAAAGCTGATGAACGAAGGCGGTTACGACTATTTAGCTGTAGCTCATAATCTGAATGATACTGCTGAAACTCTATTTATAAATTTGCTAAGGGGAACGGGAATAAAAGGGTTAGGAGGAATCAGCGAGGTCAATGGAAGTGTGATCAGACCAATGATGATTTTTACAAGGGCCGAAATCGAACTGTTCATGAAAGAGAATGGCTTTCCTTACAGAACCGATCGGACAAATTCGGAGAATCATTACTCTAGAAATAAAATTCGCAATCTTGTCTTCCCTGTATTCGAGACAATTAATCCATCTTTTCTTCAAACAATAGGAGAGGAGATATCTATCTTTTCTCAGGTGCATGATGTAGTTGAGCAAAAGGGTGAGGAGATTAAAAAGAGAGTGATGAGATGTTTTCATCCAAAAAACGTTAGTGCCGACTCTCTAGACCCTTCAGAAAAACTAGCGGGTAAGGTTGCCGAAATTAACTTTGAACTTTTATTGCAAGAGTTACATCCAAGCCTCTGGCTATTTAATTTTTTGCAACCATTTGGCTTCACTAAGGATACAATTTCAGATATTTTACGATCTGCTGTCGATGGAAATTCGGGATTAATCTTCTATTCGCATAAGTATGTATTGGTAAGAGACAGGTCTACTCTAAATGTGTATGAAAGAGATTTCAATCAATTACATCATGTAGAGATAGACATTAGTGGTGGCAGTTTGTCTAAGATAATCTCTATTGGAAATGGAGTGAACTTAGAGATGTCTGTTTGCGATTTGGCAGAGGCTGGTAAAATAGAATTTTCAAAAGGCGCGTTATATTTCGACAGAGATCTTCTTTCTGATAGATTGATATTAAGATTTAGACAAGATTCAGACAAATTCAGACCTTTTGGAATGAGAGGAGTGAAAAAACTTAGCGACTATCTCACCGACATGAAAATAGATTATATCATGAAGGATAGAACTCCAGTTTTACTCTCAGATAATGAGATAATCGCAGTTATTCCATATCGTAGCTCCGATACAAAAAAAGTAACCTCTTCGACGAAGAGGCTACTCATTATTAGATTTGTTTAAGTATTGTCTTATAGATTGAATTCCAAATTATAAGGAATTCTAGCCATTGTCTTCACACCCTTTTCTTTCTTAAGTGCTGAGTATGCTTTCTCTAAAAGAAAGTATGGATTATTTAACACCTTAGCCGCAGCCTCTGTCTCCGATAAAGATTCCATAAGCTTTTCAATTTGGCTCTTTCTAACTGGATACTCAACAATTCTGTATCCCTCTAGCGAAGCCATTGCAGCAGCTGCATCGATTGCAGATAAAATACCTCCGCGTTCGTCAGCTAATCCAATCTTAAGAGCATCTGCTCCCGACCATACTCTTCCTTGCGCAACAGAGTCAACTTTTTCTGGTGTCATTCCTCTTCCTTTAGCAACTAAATTGATAAAGTCAGTATAAATTACCTCAACTGCTGACTGCATAAAAGCAACTTCCTCTTTGTCCAATGGTCTGTAGCCAGACATAAAGTCACTATGTTTATTTGTGTTAACAGTGCCAGTGTTGATTGATAAATGTTTATTAAGCGCTTTCTGAATATTAAGAGCCATACTGAATACTCCGATAGATCCTGTCAATGTGGTGTTATTAGTGATAATCTTGTCTGCATTTGCGGAAATCCAATATCCACCAGATGCTGCATAATCGCCAAAGCTAACTACAACAGGTTTGTCTTTCTTGAGTAGTTTCAACTCTCTCTCTATAATGTCTGCGCTCTGAGCTGAACCACCTGGAGAGTTCACTCTGAATACAACAGCTTTAATAGTGCTATCCTTTCTTACATCTGCTAAAAGAGCAGCATAATGGTCGGAGGTGATGTTGTTGTCAGATTTTCCCATCAAAATTTCACCATTTGCGTAAATAACTGCAATTTTGTTTTTCTCTTTAAGATTAACTTTTGCAGTAGCTCTTGAGTATGCAGTAATATTTATATAATCTACCTCTTTTTCTGTCTCTACACCAAACAGGTGGGCAAGAGTGTCCGAAAGTTCGTCTTTGTAGAGAAGACCATCTACTAGTTTATTATCCAATGCTTTTTGAGCAGTAGTCAATACTAAGTTGTCTGTAATGCTGTCGATTTTTGCTTTTGAAATTGATCTTGAAGCTGCAATATCTGTTGTCCATGTATTCCAAACAGCATCTAGATAAGCCTTTAGTTGCTCTCTGTTCTCTTCGCTCATTTTATTACTAATGAATTGCTCAGCAGCAGCTTTGAACTTGCCATGTCTGATCAGTTGCGCCTCAACACCTGCTCTGTCTAAAAGATCTTTAAAGAACATTGTAGAGATGCTGAGACCTGTTAAGGTTGCGCTTCCGTATGGATTAATGTATACTTTATCGGCAGCAGTTGCCAAGTAGTACGCTCCTTGAGAGTAGTTGTCTGCATAAGCAATTACAGCTTTCCCAGACTCTCTGAATTTAAGGATTGCAGCTCTTAGTTCTTCAATGTGAGTAACTCCTGCCTGAATCTGGTTAAGATTCATGTAAAGAAATTTGATCGAAGGATCTGCTGCTGCTCTGTCCAATGTTTGTAACATGTTTAAAATCGAAGAAGAGCTAAGGTTTAGTTTAGCATCAGAAAACAACATGTCTGGCGAAAATGGAGACTCTTCGCCCTGTTCAGTAATAGGTAATTTGAAATCCATCACAAGCACAGCAGAAGCAGGAACTGTTGGCTTTGTACTGCTCGAAAGCGATGCTATTGAGCTGATAATTCCAATCATTAGGAAGCCTCCGATGAGAATCGCAAGCAATGAGCCGATGAATGAACCGGCTATGATTTTAAGAAAATTTTTCATCACACATTAATTTTAGACACAAATATAAAAAAAATAAATATATATTTGCCCTACTATCTGTTGTATATTAGATAATTAAGCCTAAACTTCAATTTTAATGCAAAATTTTAATTATACTCACATTGTGAAATGTGTTCCAACTCTCTTTAAATCAATAGGGAAGCTCGTTTTAGCAACATTTGTAATAGGATCATTCGTTGGTTGTGACCATAATAAAAGTGGACACGATTGCAAAGTAGCTGATTTGGTAGGTGAAAAAGATAAGATAGAGATTGTTAAACTAAGCGAGGTTGCCGAAAGTATTGATTACGTACCTTTAGAGACAAATTTAAACTCTCTAGTCTCTAGATTTTTTTGTGTATACATGGAGAATGAGAGAATTTACCTTTCATCGATAAGAGAGGTTATGATCTTCGATACTCAAGGGAAATTTATTCAAAACTTCAATCGTTCGGGAAATGGACCGCAGGAGTATTCTCGTCTTTCGAACTTTTGTGTAGAACCATCAACAGGTAATATTATTGTAAATTTCTCTAAAAAAATGTTGGAGTACGATAAGGATGGAAAATACTTACGCACAATTCAAGAGCCAGCCGATCCATCTTATGGGGGTAATCACACATCCATGTTCTATAAGTTAGCTGAAAACAGATATCTGATGATTCCAAGTAGAGCTAGAAATATAGTTCCATTTTTAGGGGTTCTTTTAGATAGTACATCTACTGTAATTAAAGAGTATCCAAATCACGATCTAAACTCTATCCCAGAATTTGCCAATGGAAACACGCAATTTCCAGATAATAAACTAAGCCCCTTTTTCGCTGCTGAAGTTTATAGAACTGGCGACAGTTCTAGAATCTATTTCCTTAATTCAGATACAGTAAGAGTTATAGATAAGGACTTTAACTTGAAAGTCCTTTATGCATTTAATTATGGAGATTATAAGATGCCCTATTTTGTAACTTTAGATGATATGCAAGATCAATCTAGAATCAATGTTCGGAAAAAGGCAAAAGAGTCGTCTAGATACTCTTTCCTGACTGTTAATTTGAACAGACACGCTAAAGAGACCTACAATGATGTGTTTTGGGATGGACGCACATCTCCAAAGGAGTCGACTGACACTTATGCATTGTATGACAAGAGAGAGGGACGATTAAGATACCTTAAACAACCGCAGAAAGGGATACCAGGATTCGAAAATGATCTAGATGGAGGTTTCATATTTTGGCCAGATTATGTATCTTCGAACAAAAAGATGATTAAAATTGTCTCAGCTTCGAGATTCAAAGAGCTAGCAGAGATGGACTTCATGAACTCAGATAAGTTTAGGGAGTTGGCTGCAAAGCTTAAGGATGACGACAATCCTGTGGCAATTATTGTAAAACTTAAAGAATAGATGTTAAAAACAGCAAAAGTTTTATTGATTGCGGCATTGATTCCAATCTTTTGGGTCGAAGCCTATGCTCAAAAAGAGAGGGTAACTCTTACTCTGCAAGATGCAATTACGGAAGCGCAGGATCAATCTCCTGCGGCAATGTCGGCAAGGCTATCTTTTCTTCAGAGTTATTGGCAATATCGTAGCTATAAAGCGCAGTTTTTACCCTCATTGAATTTAGTTGCTAACATAGGGAACTACAACCGATCACTTATGGCGCTTCAAGATCCACAAACAGGAGAGATCAACTATGTAACCAACGATAATCTTAACAATAGACTTTCGCTCTCAGTAGATCAAAATATTCCACTTACAGGAGGAACAGTCTCCCTCTTCACTAGTCTTCATAGACTTGATCAATTTTCGCCTAAGGATATCCTGACATTCAATTCGCAACCGATTAACATCACATTAAGTCAGCCTTTAAATGCTTATAATCGCTTAAAGTGGGAAAAGAGGACAGAGCCTCAGAAGTATGAAAAGGCAAAACGTGAGTATCTTGAACTTGTGGAAGGTATTGGCGTTACTGTTGCGGACCTATATTTTCAAATCATATCTCTTCAAAAGACGATAGACCTTAAAACAAAGAATATTGAAAATTCAGAGCTCTTATATGCAATAGCTTTAGAAAGATTCAAACTTGGAACTGAAAACAAGAATAATCTTATGCAGATGGAGGTTAGAATCTTGAATCAAAAATTAGAGTTAAACGATAGTCGAACTAATCTGGAGACTATGTTGTTAAAATTCAGATCATTTTTAGGTTATAATGATAATGTTGACTTAATTTTAAAAGATACCGACATTGTACCATCTATATCAATTGATCCAGAAGATGTTTATCAAAGAGCAAAAGAGAATAGCTCTTACATTATGAATCAAGAGATATTGATAACAGAGGCTCAGCAAGATGTTGCAAAAAACAAAGCTAATAATGGTATTCAAGCTACATTGAGTGCCCAATTTGGATTGACTCAAAAGGGAGACAATCTCTCTACTGCGTTTAGAAATCCAATGGATCAGGAGATTGTTTCATTAGGTCTTAGAATGCCAATAGTTGATTGGGGCTTGGGTAAAGGAAAGGTTAAAATGGCGCGTTCGCGCGAAGAGTTAGTAAGGTCTAATGCAGAACAAGCGGTAAGAGATTTTAAACAAGATATATATATTAAAGTTGCAAGATTCAATAACCAGAGAATTCAGTGCGAAATTTCTGCTAAGGCAGACTCTTTAGCTGGCCTTCGATACGAAAATGCGCGAGAGAGGTTCAGGAATGGAACTATAACTGTTACCGACCTGAACAATGCTCAAACAGAGAAGGACGAAGCTGCTTTAAGATATTTAAAAGATTTGGGCAATTATTGGAACTATTTCTATACTATCAGAAAACTTGCTCTATACGACTATATTACAAACAAAAAACTCGGAGCCGACTATGAAAAGATCATCGATAATCAGAAGTTTTAAATTGTCTTCAATCTATTTGATCATTGCAGTATTCGCTCTCTTTTCATGCAAGAGTGGTCAAAAAGAGCAGAAAGAGGAAAGTGGAGAGCTTACTAAACGAGAGTTTAAAGCTGAAAAGAATTATGTAGATACAGTGGTTATCTCCAAACGTGATTTTAAACTTCAAATGATCAGTAATGGCAAGCTGAAAGCTGTAGAGAGGACATCTCTCAAATTTGGAACTTCTGGCGAAATTTTATCAATCAATGTTAAAAATGGATCAGTTGTACGCAAAGGAGAGTTGATTGCAAAAATAGACCCATCACCTGCAAAGTTAAAATTGGAGCAAGCACAGGCA
Organism: Bacteroidales bacterium; assembly: GCA_041441455.1. GTDB lineage: Bacteria > Bacteroidota > Bacteroidia > Bacteroidales > UBA932 > JAFIHK01. The sequence continues at coordinate 17,074 of JASDTB010000001.1, read as the reverse complement.
ACAATGGAGAAGGCAGAACTTGATTTTGCCGACAATATTCTCGGTTTTGGATATGGGCGTGATACCTCAAAACTTACACCGGAGATGCTCAAGGTTGCAAGAATCCGTTCTGGATATTCATCTGCAAAAAATAACCTTAAACAGGCACAATTAGACTACCGTAACACAGAACTGAGAGCTCCATTCTCTGGCAAAATTGCCAATTTAAATTCAAAAGTACACGACTTTGCAACTGGAGATATCTGCACTTTGATTAATGATAAAGAGTTCGAAGTTGAATTTACACTTTTAGAGACCGAACTCTCTTTTATCAAAATAGGAACAGTTGTTCAAATATCCTCATTTGCGAATCCTCAAAAGAGTTATCCTGGAAAGGTAAGTCAAATCAATCCAATTGTTGATGATAAAGGGCAAGTGAAGATTATTGCAAGACTCTCTAATAGCGACTCAAGACTCATCGAAGGTATGAATGTGAGAGTGATTGCCGAAAATACAATATCTGAGAAATTTGTTGTCCCTAAAAGCGCAGTTGTGATCAGGGACAATAAAACAGTGCTATTCCGATATAATCCAGAGAGCAAAAAGGCAATGTGGACCTATGTTATAGTTGAACACTCAAATGCTTCGCAGCATTCAGTTATTGCTGATTCAGAGAGAGAGTCGGTACTTAATTCAAAAGATATAGTAATAGTCTCTGGTAATTTGAATTTAGCAGAGGGTTCCGATGTTGAAATCAAAAAAAAGTAGTCTCTGATGATAGGTAAGCTGATAAACAGACCTGTCGCAGTCACGATGTCTGTGATAGCTACACTAATATTAGGAGTAGTTGCTGCCACGTTGCTCCCAGTCTCATTGATGCCAGATGTTAAGATTCCTAGAATCGTAGTTCAGGCAGTCTATCCAGGAGCATCTGCCAGAGAGGTAAACCAGGCAATTATCTCTCCACTCACGACTCAACTTCGTCAATTACCGCATCTTGTAGATATAAAAGGAGAATCTTCTCTCAACTCAGGTACAATTAGCCTTGAGTTTTCATATGGTACCGATGTAGACTTATTATTTATTGAGGTGAATGAGCGGATAGACAAAATGCTACCATCTTTACCTAAAGGTGTTGAAAGGCCTAAAGTTATTAAAGCGGGCGTTTCAGATATACCGGCATTCTTTATGGACATCAGTCTCAAAGAAAACAGTGCTCTCACTTTTCGAGACTTGAGCCGATTTGCATCTGAGGTTATTGCAAAGAGGGCAGAACAAATTCCGGCTGTTGCATTAGTTGATATGACAGGTCTCTCTAAATCGGAGATACTGATTATCCCAGACGTTACAAAGATGGAGCCAGCAGGAATTAAGATTTCTGATTTCGAGAAGGCGGTAAAAAATAGTAGTATTAAGCTAGGAAACTTAAAAATCAGAGATGAGTTTTATGAATGGAGTATAAGATTCAAGTCGGAGATAAAAAGTGTTGACGATATCAAAAACATAAGGCTTAATATTAATGACAGAGTCTATCTTTTATCTGATCTAGCGGATGTGAAAGAGCAGGAGAGAGATGCAGCTGGTGTCTATCTCTCTGACGGAAAAAGGGCAGTCTCATTAGCAGTTATCAAACAGGCTGATGCGAGAATGAAAGACCTAAAGGCAGATTTAGAGACACTAACGACTGAACTTAAAGCAGAGCACCCAGAACTTGATATTAAAATTACAAGAGATCAAACTGAACTTTTAGAGTACTCAATCTCAAACCTTAAAAGCAACATCATTGCAGGAGCACTATTGGCTTGTTTGGTTATCTTCTTTTTTATGAGAGATTTTAGGACTCCGCTATTAATATCAGTAACAATTCCTCTCTCATTGGTTGTATCACTGTTGTTCTTCTTCTTGGTCGGAATCTCAATTAATGTAATTTCGTTATCGGGACTCATTCTTGGAGTGGGAATGATGGTTGATAACTCCATTATCGTTATTGACAACATCACCCAAAACCGTCAACGAACCAGAACATTGCAGGAGGCAGTTGTAAAGGGCGTATCTGAGGTCTTTGTACCTATGTTGAGCTCAGTTCTTACCACTTGTGCAGTATTTGTCCCTTTGATATTCTTAAGTGGAATTTCGGGAGCTCTCTTCTTCGACCAAGCAATGGGAGTAACTATAGGACTATTCTCTTCGTTGATTGTTGCCGTAATTGTTATCCCTGTTTACTATTATAAGTTCTGCAAATCAGTTGATTCTGCCAAAGAGATGACACTCTTTAAAAAGATGCCTAAAGTAGATTTTGAAAATGTCTACGAAAAGGGTCTAAAATGGACACTCAGACATCAAAAAAGTGTCTGGCTTATGTTTGCTGCATCTCTTCCTCTGTTGGTACTTCTATATACTATATTGCCAAAGAGTAAGTTACCCGAAATAACTCAGAATGACGTTGTTTTTAGAATCGATTGGAATTATCCGATAGGAATTGAAGAGAATCAGTCGAGATGCCAAGAGTTACTAAAAGGGATCTCAACTGGAGTCGTTTCAAAGAGCGAAATCATCGGTAACCATCAATTTTTATTGTCTCATACCCCCGAACTAACAACATCAGAGGCACTTGTCTACGTAAAATGCGACACTCCTGCATCGTTGGACCAACTTGTCTCAAATGTCAAACAGGCTATTGCTACTAAATATCCGGGAGCTTTTTTAACTGTTCGCCCTTCGGGAAACATCTTTAATATTATCTTCTCAGATAACGAACCAAAAGTAACCGTTAAACTAATTCCAAAAAACGGAGAGATTCCAGAACCCGATATTATAAATCGAGAGATTCTTAAAATTGAATCGAAGCTTGAAGGGATTTCAACCGAGATAGAGCCAGTTAATTGGCAAGAGACAGTAAATTATGTGCCGGATAATGAGAAGATGGCATTCTTTAAAGTTGAATATTCTGCCATTGCTGAGGCGCTAAAAAATAGTTTAAGACAGAACGAAATCTATAATCTTCGGTCGGGTAATGAAAATGTGCCAGTTGTGACTGGACTCGACGTAAACGGAAAGAGTGATCTTTTAGCATCGACAGTAACAAATCGTGATGGGGCAGATATTCCTTTGGGTTACCTCCTCTCTGAGGGTAGAGGCCGAGATTTGAAAAAGGTCTATACTGGTAATCAAGGTGGATATTACCCAGTTAATCTAAATTTGAGCGACAAAGAGGTACCAGGTGTTATTGAACGAATAGAGTCTCTATATAAGGGTGACGAAAATTTTGAAATTGCTATTACGGGTTCTTATTTTAGCAATAAGGAGATGATCATGGAGTTAGCTGCTGTATTGGCAGTAGCTTTGTTGCTCTTGATCTTTATTTTAGCAGCTCAATTTGAGTCCCTCATACAGCCGTTAATCATAATGTCCGAAATTGTAGTGGATATTCTTGGCGCTTTTGTTGTGCTTTGGATCTTTGGAGCGGGAATCAATATCATGTCTTTAATTGGATTGGTAGTTATGAGCGGAATCATAATCAATGACTCAATTTTAAAGGTAGATACAATCAATAGACTCCGCAGAGGTGGACATTCTCTAATTCGAGCAATCATGGAGGGTGGACGTATGAGGCTTAAGCCAATAATAATGACCAGCCTTACGACAATATTTGCACTATTGCCATTCTTGGGAAGAGGAAGTCTTGGCTCCGATTTGCAATATCCTCTCTCTCTTGCTCTGATTGGAGGTATGGTGCTTGGAACAATTGTTAGTATCTTCTTTATACCGCTATTCTACTATAATATTTATAAAAACAGAGGGAAAAGATGAAGGTCTCTAGCTTCTCTACCGTTTTGATCTTCGTTGTTCTGATGATTATCGGAGCTGCAACAATTCCAATGCTGAATGTGAAATTTTCCCCAACTGAAAGGGTTAACTCAATTACAGTCAGTTATAATTGGAATAATGCCTCGGCTAAAATAGCTGAATCGGAGGTCACTTCGCGATTAGAAGGATTGATATCAACGGTTTCTGGGATCAAAAAAATTAAGTCAATCACATCTTTTGGAGGTGGAAGAATTGAAGTTGAGCTAAAAAAGAGGGCAAGTTTGGAGAAAGTTAGATTCGAAATAGCCTCGCTCATTCGTCGAACATACGCTAAGTTTCCAGAGGGAGTTACCTATCCAGAATTATCGGGAACTGTTACTGGCGAGAAAAACACTCCAGTAATGGTCTATACGCTTAATGCCGACCTTCCGACCGAAGAGATTGAAAGGTTTGCATCTGACAAAATTGTTAGAAATCTGACTAATATTAAAGGGGTTAAAAGTGTTGAGATTACAGGAGTGAACCCTTTTCATTTTCAAGTGTCGTACGATGCTCTAAAACCTCAGGATTTTGGTGTTACAGTGTCGGAATTGAGAGATGCATTATCGAGTATTGGCTCTGGTTCGATTGAAATAGGAACAACAGACACTAGCCAGATTCGACTTTTAACCTCCTACACAGTGGATAATTTAGAGAATCTTCCAGTAAAGAATCAGGAGGGAAAGATCATAAAATTGTCAGATGTAGCGACGATAATGTTTAAAGAGAGAACTCCGCAGTCCTATTATAGAATTAATGGTCTTAATAATATAAATATAGCAATCTACGCAGATAAGGTTTCTAACGTAATTGATGTCTGCTCAAAAATCAAGGAGGAGATGGTTAAGCAGCAAGAGAGCTTCCCGCATAGCTTTTCGGCACTTGTATCCATTGATGAGTCTGCCGATTTGCAACGGGAAATCAACAAGATAACCCGAAGGACACTTCTTACTGTATTAATCTTGTTTCTATTTATCTTTTTGGCTGGAAGAGACCTACGCTTTCTATTTATTATCGTTTCAGCGTTATTAGCAGATGTCTTAATCTCATTTGCACTCTTTATCCTCACAGGAACAGAACTGAATCTATACTCGATGGCTGGTCTGACGGTATCGCTAGGAATGATGACAGATACCTCCATAATGATGTTGTCTTACTATGGCTACAGCCGCAACAGAAAGATTACAACTGCGATGGCTGGTGCCCTTTTAACAACAATTGGTGCCCTCTCTGTAATTTTCTTCCTACCCGAACAGATCAAATTAAATCTAAACGATTTTGCTGTAGTGGTCATCATCAACTTGGCCGTATCGTTCTTTGTCGCCCTTTTATTCGTACCTGCTCTCTCTGACATGATTAGATTCAAAGGATCTATAGCTAAGACAAGTTTTAAAGGAAAGAGACGAATTGTTGGAATTTCAACTTTATATGAGAAGTATATCAGGATTTCTAGAAAATATAAATTGGCATTTGTCTTATTGGTAGCTGCGATGTTTGGACTGACATATTATTTATTGCCAGAAGATTTTGGAGGCAATTTTTATAGACGTCAGCCATCAAGAGAACTTTATATAACAGCCTCAATGCCCGAAGGTTGTACGGTTCAACAACTAAACGATGTGGTTAAGGGTATGGAGAACTATCTCAGCAGTATTGAAGAGATTGAAATGTTTACCTCGCGAATAACTGCAGGGCGAGCAAGTTTGGTAATCAAATTTGATGAGGCGATCAGAAACTCCTCTTTGCCAGAGAGCATAAAAGGTGAAGTGATAGACAAAGCTATTGATTTTGGAGGGGCAAACTGGCAAATAACAGGATTGGATGAGGAGTATTTTTCTAATGTAATTTACAATACAGGAAAATCAAGTTCGATTATTATCAAAGGATACAACTATGATAAATTATATCAATATGCCCAGATTCTTGTAGATACTTTAACCTTGAATAAGAGAGTAAAAGACATTGAAATTGAGACTTCTATGTTGACATATTCTACCAACAGAACCGAGTATTACATGGATTACGATCTAGATAGGTTGTCATTATATCAAGTAACACCTGAACAGCTGTTTGGAGTATTGAATGAAAAACTAACGGAGTCGTCAAAGGCAGGTGAGACTCTCTACAATGGAAAACTTTATGAAGTATCACTCGTCTCTTCTGCATCATCGGGATTCGATTATTGGTCACTCAATAATTCTAATGTTGATGTAAATGGCCGGCAGTTAAAGTTCTCTTCGTTTGGAAACATCGAAAAGAGGATGACTGGAAATAGTATTGTAAGAGAAGATCAACAATACACACTCTCGGTCTCATTTAATTACATGGGTTCAACAACCGCTGCACAAAAGCTTTTGGATAGATCGGTAAAAATGATGAACTCCTCGATTCTGCCAGTTGGATATTCAACATCATTGAATAACTTCTTTTTTGGAGAAAAAGAGTTGGAGCTAAGTCTCTTTTTGATCATTCTTGTCATTGCCATTATATATTTTATCTGCTCAATTCTCTTCGAATCACTATTGCAGCCATTGGTAATCGTCTTTATGATTCCTATCTCATTCATTGGAGTCTTTTTTGCATTCTATTTAACAGAGGCAAGCTTTGATCAAGGTGGGTTTGCTTCGTTAATAATGTTGTCGGGATTAGTAGTTAATGCGGGAATTTATATTATCAACCAATACAACATTAATATAAGATCTGTTAACCTCGAACGTCGAAATCCCCTGAAACTTCTTGTAAAATCATACAACTACAAACTTTTGCCAGTCTCTCTAACAATAATTGCAACAATCTTGGGGATGATTCCGTTCTTTATAGACGGAAAGAGTGAAGTATTTTGGTACTCCTTTGCATTAGGGACAACATCTGGACTACTTTTTTCATTCTTAACGATAATTTTTTTCCTACCGATCTTTGTGAAAAAATAAATTTATATATTTGCAACGATGTCGAAAGTGTTGTCATATCTCGTTTTTTCGCTTGTAATCACTCAGTATGTGATTGCCAGCCTGGGGATAAGCGTGCACAAATGTAATAGTGCAGGCACTGTAGATGTCACTATTCTCTATACCGATTCCGCTTGTGAACAGGTGCACGACCACTGCAAATGCGGTTCTTCGCACTGCCATTCACAAAAACATGACGACCATTGTTGCACCACTGAGGTACACTCATTAGATAAAGACTACGACGCATCATATGTACAAAGCATCTCAAAACCAGTAATGGAGTTGATTGCGGTCCTTCACACTTTGTCAGAAAGAGAGTCGTTCTTATTAGAAAATTCTAATCAACATAATCCATTCTTTGGAGTCAAACGACCGCCCGACCTCTGTTCGCGGCAGGTTTTGAATCTAATATCTCAATTCAGATTGTAGAGTATCGTTTTTGAATTATATCTGTGCAGAAAATCTGTGCAGGATACTTTGTTGCATTCAGCCAACATTCAGAAATCAATACATAACATAATCTAATTGAATATGATAAATAGATATTTATTTGCATTCATTCTGCTTTTCACTGCCGGTACAATTAGTGCAGAGAATGTAAACGGAATAGTAAAATTTAAAAAAGCAACCGGAGAGACAGAGCCTCTTGCGTTTGCAACAGTGTACTGGCCTAAACTAAAATTAGCAGTAGAGACCGATAACGCAGGAAAATTCTCATTCAAAAAGAAAAATGGAGGTGAGGCACTCCTGATTGCCACCTTCGTTGGATATTCAAAAGATACAATAATCCTAAAAGATGGTGAAAACTTTGCCGAATTTATTCTATCCGAAGGAAACGAATTGAACTCAGTTAAAGTAATCGGACGTCAGCAAGGCAACTATTTATCAAAAGTTACTCCTGTAAAAACTGAGGTTATCTCTGCTGCTGGACTATGCAAGATGGCATGTTGCAACTTGGCTGAGAGTTTCGAAAATTCTGCAAGTGTTACCGTAGGCTATTCAGACGCTATTACAGGTGCTCGTCAAATCAGACTTCTTGGTCTTTCGGGTACTTACACTCAGATGCTTGATGAAAACAGACCAGTAATGCGAGGTGTCGCTGCTCCGTTCGGGCTCTCTTATATACCTGGTCAATGGCTAGAGAGCATCCAGATAGCAAAAGGTCCATCATCTGTAGTAAACGGGTTGGAGGCAATAACAGGACAAATTAACCTAGAGCATAGAAAGCCCACAGCAGAACAACCTCTATTCGTTAACCTGTTTTTAGGAAGTTCTCTGAGAACAGAAGCTAACATTGCGTCATCTTTACAATTGAATAAAAAGCTCAGTACCGTAATTTTGGGCCACTTCTCGACTGACCCTCAGGGCCACGATGGTAATCACGATGGGTTTAAGGATGAGCCTATTGCAATGCAGTTCAATATATCAAACAGATGGCTATATATGGCCGACAATGGTTTACAACTTCGTTGGGGCTTCAAAGCATTGAGCGATGATAGAGTCGCTGGCCAGAACGACTTTAAAAAAGATACTCCAAGAAGTCTAAATATATGGGGGTCAAATATTAAAAACAAAGGATTGAATGGCTATCTTAAAGTTGGAATTCCATTACAAAAAGATAATAACCAAAATATTGCAGCTGTTATAGATTATACATACCACCAGATGGACTCATATTTCGGTATGAAAGATTTCAATGCAAAGCAAAACTCAGCATTTGTGAACTTAATGTATCAAAATACAGTTCTTCCAGAGCACAAACTTATAATTGGCTTAAGCGGTCAATATGATAATCTTGATGAGACTCTGAATGACTACTATTTTGTGAACAACACAGGTGTTAGAAATCTAATGTTTCCAGGTAGAGTTGAGAATTCAGTAGGAGCATATGGAGAGTACACCTTCCATAAAGGTGAAAAATTATCAATCGTTACTGGACTAAGAGCCGACTACAACAATAACCACGGATTACTGTTTGCCCCTCGCTTCAATCTAAAATACTCTTTTATTCCAGATCTAGTATTCAGAATAAATGCAGGTAGAGGATTCCGCTCTCCAAATGTAATTACAGACAATCTAGGTATTCTCTCAACAGGTAGAGAAATTAAGATAGACAACAACCTCGATATCGAAGATGCTTGGACATATGGAACTAATTTGACAGCCTATTTCAAAATAGGACATGGAGAGAAAGCCTCATTAAGTTTTGACTATTTCCGCACCGATTTCAACAAACAGGTGATTGCCGACCAAGAGCGCGACCTTTCAAAAGTATGGATTTACAATCTAGACGGAAGATCATTTACTAATACCTATCAAGTAGATTTTACAGTTGAACCAATTGAAAGGTTTACAATTCTAACTACATTCCGTTACACCGACTCGCAAGTTACCCTACATGGACAAGGGCTGAAAGAGCGACCATTGACAAGTAGATACAAAGGAGTTCTAAACCTACAGTATGCAACGAAGATGAATAAATGGACCTTCGACTTCACAGCACAGCTGAATGGACCATCTCGCCTTCCAAAATTCTTCGAAAATGGTGGAGAGTCTCCAGTATATGGAATGCTTTATGCTCAGATTACCAAGAAATTCAAAGAGCTTGATATCTATATTGGCGGTGAAAACCTAACCAATTATCGTCAAAAACATGCAATCATGAATTCTGCCAATCCATACAGCACAGGTTTTAACTCAACAACAGTTTGGGGACCGCTTATGGGGATAAAAATTTATGCAGGCCTAAGATTTACAATTTGGAAATAATTTAAACCAACTTTATATGAAAACATTTAATATTTTTGCAGTAATAACTGCGCTTTGCCTATTTTTAACAGCAAATATCAATGCTCAAGACAAGGCAATAAAAAAGACAGCAGAGGTGACATTTTCGGTAGATATCGATTGTCCAAGCTGTGTTAAAAAACTAGAGGCTAAACTACCATTTGAGGCAGGTGTGAAAGATTTAAAGATTGATTTGCCTTCGAAAACTGTGTGGTTCCTTTATGCCACCGACAAAACCGATAAGGAGAAGTTGGCTAAGGCTCTGGATAAGCTAGGATATCCGGCTAAAGAGGTAGAAAACAAAGATAAAAAATGACTATAAAGGCAAATTTTTTAACAGTAATATTGATGACCGTCACCGTAACGCTCTGGTCGCAGGGCACCGGTGGCGGTTCTCTTTTCTACGAAAAGGTGAGAACATTAAGTATCGACGAAAGAGAGTCTGCAATTGTCGAAGAGTTTAAAAAGGGGAATTATCCTAGTTTTATGGATACCTTCTGCAAAATAACCACAAAGCAAAAAGATGTCAATGGAAAAACTCATCGAGTAACAATTTTTGTCTCTCCAAACTACTTAAGTATTGGAAACAATGAAGATTTCTTTATCGTCCCAATGTCTCCCAAAAGTGCTCAACAAATCGCAGAGATGTTCAATTGCTCTCTCCCAACGCCAAAAGTTGCGGATATTGTCTATGAACACTCACAATTAAAATTAGAACCTTTTAACTTCATTCCACGAGGAAACCGAAATGAGACCCCAGACATCCTCTACGACCACTCTAAGATCATTCAAGCGCAAATTAAGGCGGCAGGTTTTCCTGTTACTACCCTTGTTTCTGGAATAAAAAAAGATATAGTGATTTCATCTAAACTAGCTGACCCAAAGAGAGATCACCACGTTACAATTTACGGCTGGCATAAACTTGATGGCAAGCCGATTCAACCTCTGTCGAATATTCATATCGAAATATATGTTGACTATAGCCACGGAGCAAGACTTGTGAGCGAAAAGGTTATTATAGACGGGAAGGAGCGCAGATACTCCGATCTCTTGAAAGATCCGCTTCTATATACACTTTTAAGCAATGAACCCAATCCGTTGACAAAGGTCTCATATATGAAATGATTTTACTTAACCTACTAAACGACAAAAGATGAAAAGATCTTTATGCCTTGCAGCCGCTCTGGTAATCACAATTGCAGCCTTTTCGCAGCAAATTAGCGGCAACACCTGGGTGAGAGTCAACCAGGCGGGATACCTTCCCGGAGACATTAAAAACGCAGTACTAATCTCAACCATTGAGAGCGACCCCAGCTTCGAAGTCTTTGAAGCAATTACTGGAAAAAAGGTCTTTTCGGGGAGAGGAAAAAGCTACAATGCTGCAGTTTGGGGAATGAAAAGTGCATATAGATTAGACTTTTCTGGAGTTACTCATCCTGGAGGATATTATATTTTAGCATCAGGAGCAAAGTCTCCAGTATTTAGAATTGGAAATGATGTTTATGCAGGTCTTTCCGATTATCTTTTGTTTTATATGCGCCAACAGAGATGCGGTGATAACCCATATACTGGCGAGCTTTGTCATCAACACGATGGTTTTATCGTCGATCACCCTACCAGAGCAGGCGAGAAAATCGATGTAAGAGGAGGTTGGCATGATGCTACAGACTATCTGCAGTATCAAACAACTTCAGCAACAGCTCTATATCATTTGATGTTCTCTTACTATATGCAAAAAGACAAAAGTGTTTTTGGCGATAAATTCAAGGCAGACGGGCGACCAGGAAGCAACGGTGTACCCGATATCCTCGATGAAATCAGATGGGGAATGGACTGGATGTTAAGAATGAATCCCGAAGACAAAGTCATGTTCAGTCAAATTGCCGATGACAGAGACCATTCAGGGTTCAGACTTCCGCAAAACGATAAAGTTGATTATGGTTGGGGTCCAGGAACTGGAAGACCTGTCTATTTTGTTACTGGAAAGCCACAAGGTCTTGGTAAATATATCAATAGGACAACTGGCGTCTCGTCGGTCGCAGGTAAATTTTCTTCAGTCTTTGCGCTTGGAGCAGAACTATTCTCAAAGAGCGATTCATCATTTGCAGCAATGCTTAGAAAAAAGGCAGAACAGGCTTACCAATTTGCAGAGGAGATTCCTGGCAATACTCAGACAGCTTGTCTGAAATCTCCATATTTTTACGAAGAGGATACATATACCGACGACATTGAGCTAGCAGCAGCTACTTTTTACCATTTTACAGGCGACAATACTTGGAAAAAGAGAGCTGACTATTGGGGTGAGTTAGAACCGGTATCACCATGGATGGAGCTTGGAAGAGGTAGACACTATCAATTCTATCCATTCATCAACTTAGGTCACTTCTTCTTAGCAAAATCATCAGACAAGACAATCTCACAAAAGTATTCTGGCCTTATGAAACAAGGACTTGAAAGCCTCAAGTCAAGAGCAGCCGACGATCCTTTTATCTTTGGAGTTCCATTCCTTTGGTGTTCAAATAATCTTGTCTCGGCAGCTATTACACACGCTCGTCTCTATCGCGAAGCAACAGGAGACAACAGCTATCTCGAAATGGAGACCTCTCTACGCGATTGGCTCCTAGGCTGCAACCCTTGGGGAACTTCAATGATTGTTGGATATCCTGCATCTGCTGACTATCCTGCAACCCCTCACTCTTCGTACACTGCTCACAATGGAGACATTACACCAGGAGGACTTGTGGATGGACCTGTCTATAGCGAAATTTTCAAAACAAGAGCAGGTGCATCATTAACCAAGCCAGATATTTATGCTCTATTTAATAATGGAAAAGCTGTCTATCATGACGATTTTGGCGACTACTCTTCGAATGAGCCAACAATGGATGGAACAGCAGGGCTCAGTTACTATTTTGCAGCATTGGAATCAGATGGAAAGAGTGTGCAAAAAAGAGAGGTTGAAAAGGATTCTCACGGAGCAGTAGTAAGGGTGAATCCATCAAAAAAGATTGTACATTTAATCTTCTCTGCCGATTCAATGTTCCAAGGAGGAGAGCATATCTTATCCGTTTTAGCAAAACACAAAATCAAAGGATCATTCTTCTTAACAGGCAATTTCTTACGTCTAAAAGAGAAAGAGGCAACTATAAAAAGAATCATAAAAGAGGGGCACTATGTTGGAGCTCACTCAGATCGCCACATCCTTTATGCAAATTGGGAGAAGCGTCAATCAATTGTGTCCAAGGATTCACTTGTGAACGATCTTATTGATAATTACGAAGAGTTGCGTAAATTTGGGGTCTCGGCAGAACAGGCAAATTGGTATCTTCCGCCTTACGAATGGTATAACAGTGAGTCTGTTGATGCAATTTTTGGGCTTGGATTAACAACCATTAACTACACACCGGGTACAGCTACTCCAGCTGACTACACCGAACCAGGTATGAAATCCTATAAGGGTAGTCAGGAGTTGATAGATAAGCTATTCGCTTTCGAAAAGAGTAAAGGGCTCAACGGGTCACTGATCTTGATTCATCCCGGAGTTTCGGACAAAAGAACAGACAAACTCTACAATAGGTTAGACGAGATTATCAAACGATTGAAAAGACTCGGATACACTTTTGAAAAATTATAGATAAATGTATAAAATACTTAAAAAAGAGCAGCTTACGCCAATAATAGTCTTAATGGAAGTTGAGGCGCCAAGATTGGCGGCATCGGCAAAACCTGGTCAGTTTTTGATCGTTAGAGCTCACGAAAAAGGGGAGAGAATACCTCTCACTGTTTGTGATTATGACACTGAGCACGGAACTGTAACAATTGTAACCCAAATTGTTGGGGCTTCGAGCCGTCAAATCTGCCATTTGAACCAAGGCGACTCTTTTGTAGATTTTGTAGGACCATTAGGAAAACCTTCGGAATTTACAGAATTAAGTGATGAAGAGCTTAAGAAGATGCGCTTTCTTTTCATAGCTGGAGGTTTAGGTACTGCACCAGTCTATCCACAGGTAAAGTATTTTCATTCAAAAGGGGCAAAAGTAGATGTGATAATTGGTGCTAAAAATCGTGATATGCTGATCTTCGAAAATGAGATGCGAGCAGCAGCAGACAACGTTTATATTTGCACCGATGATGGATCGGCAGGAGAGAAGGGTTTGGTTACAGATGTCCTTGCAAGATTGATGGAGAATGGTGAACAATACGACCACGCAATTGCAATTGGGCCAATGATTATGATGAAGTTTGCTTCTCTGTCCGCTAAAAAATATAACCTTCCAATTATTGTGAGTCTCAATACGCTAATGGTTGACGGAACAGGAATGTGCGGAGCATGCAGAGTTACTGTTGGCGGAAAGACTAAGTTCGCTTGCGTAGATGGTCCAGAATTCGATGGCGCACTTGTTGACTTCGATGAGGCAATGCGCCGTCAGGGAATGTATAGAACCATAGAGAGCGAAGCCGATCATAAATGTAAAATAGGACTGGGAGAATGAGAAATAAGATACCAAGAGTGCCCGTAAGAGAGCAGGACCCTCAAGTGAGGAGAGCTAATTTCGAAGAGGTTTGTTATGGATATAACTCCGAAGAGGCAATGCTAGAGGCGACTCGCTGTCTGCAATGTAAAAAGCCGTCATGTGTTGGCGCGTGTCCAGTCTCAATCAAGATTCCTCAATTTATACTCAAAGTTGAAGAGGGAGATTTCGCGGCTGCGGCTGCCGTTATTGCTGAGGATAGCTCATTGCCGGCTGTTTGCGGACGCGTCTGTCCTCAAGAGTCGCAATGTGAGGGCTCATGCATTTTAGGTGTTAAAGGGGAGCCTGTTGCGATTGGAAAACTTGAGAGATTTGTTGCCGATTGGAGTCGCGAAAACAGGGTGAAATTTACCGATGTAAAACCTTCGAACGGAAAGAAGATTGCTGTTGTAGGAAGCGGCCCTGCTGGTTTGGCTTGCGCTACTGACTTAGCAAAAGAGGGATACGAAGTAACAATTTTCGAAGTTTTGCACGAGGCTGGCGGTGTGCTTCAATACGGAATTCCTGAGTTTAGACTTCCGAAAGAGAGTGTCGTGAAGACTGAGGTAGATAACGTAAGAGCTTTAGGTGTAAAGATAGAGACAAACATCGTTGTTGGAAGGACCGTAACAATCGATTCGTTGCTCGATGACGAGGGATTTGAGGCCGTCTTCATTGGAAGCGGAGCTGGTCTCCCGAAATTCATGAATATTCCAGGCGAAAACCTAAATGGAGTTGTCTCTGCAAATGAGTTCTTAACCCGTAATAATTTAATGAAGGCGTACGACCCCTCTTATGATACTCCAATTTATGTAGGAAAACGAGTAGCCGTTGTGGGTGGAGGAAATGTAGCTATGGATGCTGCCCGCACTGCTCTTAGACTTGGTGCTGAGGTTACGATTATCTACCGTAGGACAGAAAAGGAGCTTCCTGCCAGAGTAGAGGAGGTTCACCATGCAAAAGAGGAGGGAATAAACTTTATGATGCTTACAAATCCTACCGAAATCCTTGGAGATGACAGAGGTTGGGTTAAAGGAATCAGATGTCAAAAAATGGAGCTCGGGGAGCCTGATGAGAGTGGAAGACGAAGTCCTGTCCCTGTTCCAGATGCATATTTCGATACAGAAACCGACGTCGTTGTCATGTCTTTAGGAACTTCTCCAAATCCGCTGATTGCATCTACAACTCCTGGTCTTGAGACAAACAAATGGCGTTGTATTGTTGCCGATGACGATGGAAAGACTACACGCGAAGGGGTCTTCGCTGGCGGCGATGCTGTAACAGGTGCTGCAACTGTAATTTTAGCAATGGGTGCAGGACGAAAGGCTGCAGCGGCAATTCATGAGTACATCTCTTCTAAAAAGAGATAGTGTGATAATTTTAATAAGTAGAATATAAAGATAAGTGAGATATGGCACAGAAACCTTCAATACCAAAAGGGACAAGAGACTTCGGACCAGCAGAGATGGCCGGAAGAGAATATATTTTCGACACAATCAAAAGCGTCTTCCGTAAATATGGATATGCTCCAATTGAGACTCCTTCGATGGAGAACCTCTCTACTTTACTTGGCAAATATGGAGAGGAGGGAGATAAGCTTCTTTTCAAAATTCTCAATAGTGGTGAGGCTTTCTCGGGCGTTGAGCCTTCGATGCTCTCCAACAGCACTGCGCTCTCTGTAAAAGTTTGCGAAAAGGGTCTGCGTTACGACCTTACAGTTCCCTTTGCTCGCTTTGTTGTTCAACATCAAAACGAACTTGTCTTCCCTTTCCGCCGCTACCAAATTCAACCAGTATGGAGAGCAGATCGTCCGCAAAAGGGTCGCTATAGAGAGTTTTATCAATGCGATGTAGATGTGATTGGAAGCAAGTCTCTGATTAATGAACTGGAACTTGTTCAGATTGTGGATGAGGTGTTTGGTAAAATGGGAATTGGAGTAACAATAAAAATCAATAATCGGAAGATTCTTTCTGGAATTGCTGAGGTTGCTGGTCATCCCGATAAATTAATTGACATTACTGTAGCAATCGATAAAATCGATAAAATCGGCCTTGATGCTGTGAAAGATGAGCTTCGCGGAAAAGGGTTGGATGAGTCTGCAATTGTATTCATCGAACCGATTCTTACCCTCTCTGGAAAAACACAAGAAAAACTTGTGAAAATAGCTGAATTGCTCTCATCTTCAGAGGTTGGCAAAAAGGGAGTTGAAGAGCTTTCTGAGGTATTCCGATTAATAGACACTGCTGTAATTAACCAGACCGTTGAATTAGATCTTTCGCTTGCTCGCGGTTTAAACTATTATACAGGTGCAATCTTTGAGGTTAAGGCAAACGATGTTGCCATTGGTAGTATTTGTGGAGGTGGACGCTACGACGATCTTACAGGTATCTTTGGTCTGCCTGGAGTCTCTGGCGTTGGAATCTCATTTGGTGCAGACAGAATCTACGACGTATTAAGCTCATTAGATAAGTTTCCATCTGAGGCAAAAGAGGGGACAAAAGTGCTCTTCTCAAACCTTGGAGCAGCCGAGACCGATTATGCGCTTCCTATGTTAAAGGCTGTGAGAGCTGCAGGGATTGCTGCCGAAATCTACACAGAAACAACAAAACTTAAGAAGCAATTCGACTATGCAGACAAGCGTTCAATCCCTTATTTGGCAATTGTTGGAGAGAATGAGATGAACTCAGGAACTATAAATCTAAAACATCTGGCCACTGGTGAACAAGTCGAAGTTACTATACAGCAGTTGATTGAAAAACTAAGCTAATATTAAACCGATAAAAAAACCAATTAAATTTGGAACTTTAATAAATAGGCTCTATCTTTGCACTCCCATCTAAGAAACGAATCACGTTAACATATACCGCGGAGTGGAGCAGTTGGTAGCTCGTTGGGCTCATAACCCAAAGGTCGCAGGTTCGAGTCCTGTCTCCGCTACTAAAAAAGAGGGTGACTAAAAAGAGATTTTTTAGTTACCTTCTTTTTTATTTTTAAGCGGCA